>JARRJC010000054.1 GCA_037379885.1 Limibacillus sp. | reverse complement strand
GGTGGCGCCCTGGGCCTGGCCCGGTTGCCTTCCCGTGGGCGAGGTCGCGGTGCTCGGACTTCCCGATGGGCTGACGCCGATCAAGCCGATCCCCTCCAAGAACGACGAGATGGGCACCTTCATCTGGCGCTGTTGCCGCATCCTCATCGAGGCGGAGGCCGACCTGAACGCGCTCGACGCGAAGTCGGGCGACGGCGATACCGGAAGCACGCTCGCCACGGCGTCGCGCGCCTTGATCGACGCCCTGGACAGTCTGCCGCTGGCCGATCAGACCCAGCTCTGCCGGGCGGTCGGCTTTGAGTTGAACCAGACCATGGGCGGGTCGTCCGGCGTTCTGCTGGCGATCTTCTTCGTCGCCGCCGGTGACGCCCTTGCCAGCGGACAGGACACCATCGGCGCCCTGAAGGCGGGTCTTGACCGGATCCAGCAGGTCGGCGGCGCCCGTCCCGGCGACCGCACCATGATCGACGCGCTGGCCCCGGCCCTGGATGCGCTTCCCAAGGGCCTGGAGGCCGCGGCCAGGGCCGCGCGCGAAGGCGCCGATGCGACCGCCGGGATCACACGTGCCCGCGCAGGCCGCGCAAGCTACCTCGCCGCGGAAAGCCTCGTCGGCCATAACCACCCGGGCGCGGAGGCCGTGGCGCGGCTCTTCGAGAAGCTTGCGGCGGCCGACGACCTCGCCGAACAGGAAGCCTGACGTTCTGCGGTAAAGCGGCGCTTCACGGTATCCGCAGGTGAACCAGGACGGCTTCGATCTGATCCCGGTCCAACGAGGACGCGATGATGCCGTGGGTCTCAGGGGTACGCTTTAGAAGACGGCTTGATCGACGCGCTCGTTCTTGGCTGCGCCTCTGATGACCTGTTCGTAGTAGTCGAACAGGGTCTCGCTTCCGGTGGAGGGGGTGAGGTCGGGGTCATAGCGTCCCATTTCCTCATCGAAGACCAGCATCGACTCGCTGGCGTAGTAGCGGCCGATGCGGGCCAGTTCGGCTTTGGCGGCCAGGGGTGGCGAAAGTTTCCCGAGCGCCGCCAGCGTCCAGATGATCGAGTCCAGCAACCCCAGGGGAACGTGACTGTACTTGGGGGTGCGCCCCAATAGCCGGAAGAGCTCCTCACCCTGCTCCAGCGGGGTGATCGCCTTTCCGGGGCCGCCGATGGGCAGGATCTTGTTCTGAAGTTCCGGTTTTTCCAGGCAGTCCGAGAGGTACTCCGCGAGGTCGCCCGCGCTTATGGGCTTGCAAGCGGTCAGGCGTCCGTCGCCGAACAGCAGGAAGCTCTTGCCCTGCTTGACGCGCTCTATCTGGCCGGAGAGGGATTTGAAGAAAGCCGTGGGCCGCACGATCGAGTAGGTGAGGCCGGACTCCATCAAGGCGCGCTCAAAGGCGAGCTTGGCGAACTGGAACTGGACGCGGGGGCGCTGCACGCAGATGGCCGAGAGCAGGACCATGCCGGCGACACCACAGTCCTGCGCTACGGCCAGGGCCTTCAGGTGCGCTGCATGATCGATCGCCCAGGCATCGCGGGGCGCGCCGCTGCGCGAGGCGAGGCAGGAAACGAGGCAGTCGAACGGCTCTCCCTTGAAGCCGTCGGCGGTCAGAGATTCGAGGCTCGTCACGTCGCCGCGGCGTACCTCCGCCCCCTTGGGCAGGTCGAGATCGGCGCTGGGCCCGGTTCCACCGGCCGCCTGCGGCCGCACGAAGCACACCAACTCATGGCCGCGGGCCGCCAGGGCCCAGGCGGTCGCCCGCCCGATGGTTCCGGTGGCGCCCAGGAGAAAGACGCGCTTCTTGCGGTCGTGGGAGGCTTGCTTGGAGGCGGGGGAGGTCGCGGTCATGGAGGCCGATCCTACAACAAAGCCTCTGCCGCGCCCTATGGCTTTTGTGCCCGTCTCTTGCGCTTTCGAAAGGCTCCGTTCATCGTCGGGCATCGGGCGTTCTCAGGCGTCCACCGCAGTCTCTATTGGGAGAGGGAGAGAGGCATGACACCCAAGCTGACTACCTTGAAGGCAATGACGGCGGTTCTCGCCCTTGCACTTCTTGCGACCTTCACAGCCCCCGCGGAGCGCGCAGAGGCGCAGACGCTGGAGCAGATCAAGGAGACCAAGACGGTGAGGCTTGGCGTGCGCAGGGATGCAGCGCCCTTCTCGTCGATCATCGAAGGAGAGCGCACTGCCGGCTACAGCGTCGATCTCTGCATCGCGGTCGCCGGACAGATCAGCCAGATGCTGGGCGTGGGCAGCCTCTCGGTCGAGTTCGTGGAGGTGACGGCGGAGAACCGGTTTGACAGCATCGTGGAGGGGAAGATCGACCTCCTGTGCGGCGCGACCTCGGTAACACTCAGCCGCCGGGAAGTGATCGACTTCTCAACGCCCATCTTCGTCGACGGCGCCAGCGTCCTGCTGCGGGCCGACGGACCGCAGAGCTTTGCCGAACTGGAGGGCAAGGTCATCGGCGTGCGCGGGGGCACCACGACCGAGGCCGCCCTGGAGAATACGCTGATCCGCCAGCAGGTGACCGCCACGGTGATGGCTGTCACCGACCATGCGGATGGCTTGGCGGCCTTGGAGAGCAAGCAGATCGACGCCTATTTCGCCGATCAGTCGATCCTTTTCTTCCTGACCACCAAGTCACAGGAGCCGACCCGGCTGATGGTCTCGGAGAACAGCTTCACCGTGGAGCTCTACGCGCTGGGTCTGCCCCGGGGCGATAACGAGTTCCGCCTGGCGGTCGACCGCGCGCTTGCCCGTCTCTTCCGGGGCGGGGCCGTAAAGAGCCTTTTCGAGAAGAACTTCGGCAACGCTCAGCCAAGCGAAGGGCTGCGCTACCTGGCGCGCTTCGGCGCGCTGCCCGAATAAGTGGCGCAAGGACATTAGGCCGATCGGAGGTAGAGATACTTCCTTTGTGGCGCTTCTGACCTATTCTATCTTCCTGGAGAGAGAGGGGTTATGGGAATGCCAGGATTTCTTTGCAGGGCATGGATGGTCGTGGTTCTTTCGCCGTTCATGCTTCAGGCCTGTACAAGCCTGCCTGAGACCTACAGCCGCGACGGCTCGTCGGCCATCGTCGACTATCATGAAACGGGCCTGGGGCGCTTCTTCGCGCCCATGGAAGAGGCGAATCCCGGAGCGTCAGGCCTGACGCTGATCCCGCGGGGCCGCAACGCCTTTACCGCGCGCATCGCCATGACCCGACTCGCGGAGAAGAGCCTGGATCTCCAATACTATATCTGGGAGGCCGACCAGAGCGGGCGGATTCTCGCCGATGCTCTGCTGGAGGCAGCCGATAGAGGCGTTCGCGTTCGCCTGCTCCTGGACGACATAAACCTTGGGGGCCGTGATGCCGTCGTCGCCGCCTTGGACCAGCACCCGCAGGTCGAGATAAGGCTCTTCAACCCCTTCGCCAACCGCGGCTTCAGGATGCTGGACCTGCTCGGCGATCTCGGGCGCGTCAATCACCGGATGCACAATAAGATGATGGTCGCCGACAACGCCTTGGCCATTCTGGGCGGGCGCAACATCGGCGATCACTACTTCGACGTGGCCACCGACGCCAACTTCCGCGACCTCGATATCGCGGCGGCCGGGCCGGTGGTGCGCGACACCTCCGAGGTCTTCGACTATTTCTGGAACGCCGACTGGTCGGTGCCGATTGCAGCGCTGGTCGAGGAGGGTGAAGACGGGCTGCCCAGTCTGGCCGAGGCGCGCGAGCGTCTGGCGGCTGCGATCGATGAAGAGAGCTACCCGCATCCCGTCTACAGCGAGGCCGCGGAACTTGAACAGGAGATGACCGAGATCGGCGCCCGGTTCGTCTGGGCGCCGGCGCAGGTCGTTTGGGATGATCCGGAAGACATCCGGGAGGGCCGTGAAGAGGGTGAGATCGTCTCAGCGCTGTTCCAAAGGCTTCAGAGTCTGGACCGTGAACTGCTGGTCGAGGTGGCCTACTTCGTGCCGGGCCAGAAGGGCGCGGCGGCCCTTTCAGCTCTGACCGAAAGGGGCGTGCGCGTGCGGGTCCTGACCAATTCGTTGAGTTCCAACGATGTGGTGGCCGCGCATTCCGGCTACTCGGTCTACCGCGAACGCTTGCTGGAAAGCGGCGTTGAGCTTCACGAAGTCCGGGCGGACTCAGCGGAGGTGCAGCAGACTTTGCTCTCCGGAAAGTCGCGCGCAGCCCTCCACACAAAGGCGGCGGTCTTCGACCGTGAAGCCATCTTCGTCGGCAGCTTCAACTATGACCCGCGTTCGGCCAACCTTAATACGGAGATCGGGCTCTATGCGGAAAGCCCGGAATTGGCGGAGCAACTGGCCGCTTTCATGGACGAGGGCGTGGCGCCGCACAACAGCTACGCGCTGTCGCTCGACGGTGAGGGCGGGCTCATCTGGAGGACCCAAAGGGACGGCGTTCGCCAACAGCACGACTACGACCCCGCCACGAGCTTCTCGCAGCGCTTTCTGTCAGATTTCATGACCCTGTTGCCGATCGAAAACCAGCTTTAGAACGATCAGTTCCCGAAGGTGACCGTGACCCGGCGATCCTCTTCCGCATCGCTGCCCAGGCCGAAGAGGTTTCCCGCCCCGAAGGCTTCGCCCTTGGTCTCCACGGCGATGGCCTCGGGCTTGACCCCCAGGTCAACCAGGATCTTGCGGACCGTCTCCGCCCGCTGTTTTGAAATGCGCTCATTCACGGCGGGATCGCCCTGCTTGTCGGCGAAACCCAGGATGCAAACGTAGCGGAAGTTGACCGCCCGCTCGGCGAAGCGTTCGAGCTTTGGCCGGTCGGCGTCTTTGACCGTGGTGGAGCCGACATCGAAGTAAACCGATGTCGACCCCTGGTTCACGCCGTCGCAGGTGGCTGCGAACGCAGGCGCGATGCTCAGGCCAAAAAGAAGCAATGAAGCGATTGCCAGTCTCATGTCCTCTCCCTCTCTCTCTTATGCGGCTGCTCCCTCAGCCTGGGAGAAGAGTAGGCGCTCGCCGCGCGCAGCGCCATCCCGCAGAGTCCGGAGTCCAGTGGTGTCAGGATGGCCGCTGGGGTGAGGGCAGGGGGCGGCCGGCCTCCTTCTCATAGTCTTCTTTGAACTTGGCCAGGGCGCGTTCGTAGAGGGCTTCATCTTCCTTGGTGTGTTCGCGGATCACCGCTTCGACCTCCGGCGTGAACTCTATCGGCGCCTGCTTCCTGCGCAGGCGCCGTATCAAGGAGCCGGCGGCATTCTTGCGGCGGTTGGGCAGCCGGATGCCGGTGCGGGATTCGAACAGTTCCAGGGATTGGGGATAGAACTCGGTGATGCCCACCAAAGTGAAGGCGTCTATGTCGGCCCCTTCCAGCAGCTTCGACTGCAGGTTGGCTCCCGGCCCGCGGGCATAGCGCTCCAGGGGCATCTGAATGCCCCCGATGACCCGCAGGTGATTGAAGTTCGAGAAGGTGCGGGCAAGAGGCGCACGCAGGAAGGTGATGAAGTTCTCCGCCGGGTAGTACGGCAGGTAACGGCTGGCGGGAAAATGCCCGCAGAGCACCTTGGGGGCCATCTCCTTCAGTCCTTCCGCGACCCGCTCTACGCGGGCGGGCAAAGGTCCGTCGCCCTTCTGGATCTCCTTGAAGATGAAGGGCGTGGCGGCATACCTGTGCGGATAGTCGCAGGCCATCTCGCCACGGAAACGCGCTTCCAGACCACTGCGGAAGCTGGTCCCGGCCGTCTTCGGAATGTGCATGAATACCAGGGTCATGCTGTTTCCGGGGCCGCTTCTTCGTCCCGCCCTGAATCGCGACCTTCGAGGGCGTTCGGCAGGTGCGAGATATCCGGCAGAATGCAATCGGCCAACGCTTCGAGGTCCGAGGCAAGGCTCGTGCCGCTCAGAACCCCAACCAGCAGCCCGGCGCCGGCGGCGCGCCCCATCTCCATATCGTGCAGGTTGTCACCCACCACCGCGATCTGCGAGGGCCTGATACCCAGATGACGGCAAAAGGCCAGCGCCATGCCCGCTGACGGCTTCACGCCATGGCCGCTGTCGTATCCGGCGATGAAGGAAAGGCGGTCGAGCGCCCCGAGGCTCTTGAGGCAGGCAGTCGCGCCCGCCTCTGAATCGCTGGTGGCGACACCCAGCAGGAGGCCCCTGCTTGCGAGCTCGTCGAAGAGCGCGGGCAGGGGCGTGACGGCTTTGACGCCCGTGCTGCCAGCGAGCGCGAACTGCCGGTCCATCCACTCCGCCATGCGGACGGGGTCCGGCCCTTCGGGGAGCAATCCGCTCCAATGTTCGGCCAGTTCCAGGCTGGTGCCGGCGGCGCAGAGACTTCCGGCGCGAAAGCTCTGACTTTCTTCGTCCCAGCCGCCCGCCTCCATCAGTTCGCGGGTGAGAACCGGGTCCTGTCGGGTCAGTTCCAAAGCGACCTCGAAAAAGGCGCCGCGCCAGGTCGAATCAAAGTCGATCAGCGTGCCGTCCTTGTCGAACAGCACGGCCTTGATGGCGCCCGCCCCCTGCCGCGCCCGTGAAGCCTGCCGCGAGCCTGAAGCCCGCCCTGGCCGTGATGGAGGTGTATCCATGGAAGAGAGATCCCCCAATTCTTCTTTGACCGCCAAGCCTGTTGGGATGAACCCGAAAACCGACCGGTTCAGCGTAACCGAATAACAGAAGGCGGCGGGCTTGGCGATTCCGTTGAACGAACTGCGCGCCAGAGGGTGAAGCGCTCCACAAGAAAGGCTATGCTGAAGGCCTGATGTGAGTGACGGGGACAGGCATGCACCGGGTTGGGATCATTCCCTTCGACACGCGCGGAGAAGAAATCGCGATCCTCTTCGTTACCTCGCAGACGCGGGGGCGCTGGATCCTTCCCAAGGGCAAGCAGGAGAGCGGCGAGAGCCATCTCGACGCCTGCACCCGAGAAGGATTCGAAGAGGCGGGGGTTCGCGGCCCGGTGTTGGAGAACTTCCCCATAACTGCCCCGGTCACCAAGCAGACGAAGAACGGCAAGCTGCAAGTGGCCGTCACCTATTACCCCTTGCTGGTGACCGAGCAACTGGACGACTGGCCGGAGCGTGACAAGCGCCAGCGCCATTGGGCGCTGTTGGAAGACGCGCCCCGCGTTGCTTTCCGCGAAGACTTCCTGAGCGTCCTTGAGCTGTTCGGCTCGTTGCGGCCCTGGATCATAGAGCACGCAGAAGCGCATAAATCAGCGAAGCAAGAAGCGCTGACGCCGGCACAGTAATCACCCAGGCCGCTGCGATGGAGTAGGCGTAGTGGCGGCGCACCAGCCGGCGGACGGACCGGAAGCGGCGGCTCTTGAAGGCGTCGTCGGAGGTCGCGTTCAGCTTGTGGCCGGGACGGATCTTCCGCTTGTTCGGATTCTCCATGAACTCGCGCAGGAAGCCGACGCCGAAGACGGCGCCGATTGCGATGTGGGTGGAACTGACGGGCAGGCCGAGCGCCGTGGCGATCAACACCGTGACCGCGGCTGACAAGGCAACGCAAAAGGCGCGGGGCGAATTGAGCCGGGTGATCTTCTGGCCGACCACCCCGATCAGCTTGGGTCCGAAAAGACCTAGACCCAGCGCGATGCCAAAGGCGCCCACCGCCATCACCCAAAGGGGGATGGTGACCTGACTGGCGATCTGGCTCTGGTCCTGCACCGTCGAGACGATGGCGGCGAGCGGCCCCACGGCATTGGCGACGTCGTTGGCTCCGTGGGCAAAGGACAGAAGGGCCGCTCCGGCGATCAGCGGCAGGTTGAACAGACTGTAGACGTCCTTCTTCCGGTTCTGAAGCGCTTGCGTCCGCGCGGCGATATAGGGCCTCGATGCGAGATAGGCGAGCGCGAAGGCGGAGAGCGCATAGGCGAGGATGGCGAGGGGCGAGGGGGTCCAGATCTTCTTCAAACCCTTCATGGCCATGTAGGCGGTGAAGGCGGCGGCCATGGCCGCGATCAGGACTGGCACCCAGGTCCTGGCGGCGGCGAGGCGGTCCTCCACGTTCAAGATGCGCTGCTTGATGAAGTAGAGGACCGCGGCGGCGCAGAGGGCCCCGAACAGCGGAGAGATCACCCAACTCGCCGCGATCTGGGCCATGGTCACCCAATTGATCAGCGCGACCCCGGCCGCGGCGATCCCGGCGCCCAGGACGCCGCCGACGATCGAGTGGGTGGTGGAGACCGGGGCGCTCAGGATCGTCGCCAGGTTGATCCAGAGGGCGGCGGCCAGAAGCGCGCTCAACATCAGGTCCCTGAACTCCGAGACGGAGACGCTGCCGCCCGGCGAGATGATGCCCTTCGACACCGTTTTGACCACGTCGCCACCGGCGAGGATCGCGCCCGCACTCTCGCAGACGGCGGCGATGAGCACCGCGCTCAGGACTGTCAGGACCCGGCCGCCTACGGCCGGTCCCATGTTGTTGGCGACATCGTTGGCGCCGATGTTAAGCGCCATGTAGCCGCCGACCACTGCGGCGACAGCGACGACGAGCCAGTCTTTACCGTAGGTGTCTTGCGAGCCCGCGACGAAGATTCCGATCAGGGCGAGGAACAGGATCGAGAGACCGACCGGGACGACGATGCTGCTCAAGTTCTTGTACTGCGACTGGCCGAAGCCGTAGCGCCGCAGGTCGTTGACGTAGCGGGTGGCCGGATTTTTCTTCTGGCTGGTCACGATGCTCTAAGGATTTGCTGCTCTCCCCTTACCCGTCATCCCACATCGCCGGTGCGATGTAAATTATGGAGCGGCCAGCAGCCCAAGCGTGCGCAGGCGGCTTTCGATGTCCTCCTTGTTGAGATAGGCGCCGGCGAGGTGGCGTTTGCCGCTGTAGGCCCGGCGCCCATGCAACAGCCGCCAGTTGTCGAACACCAGGATGCGGCCGGGACGCAGCGGGAACTCGATCTCCATCTCCGGGTCGTTGGCCAGTTCGTCGAAGGCCCGTATGGCGTCGTAGAAGGCCGTCATCCGGTCCTTGCCCGCGAAGAAGGGGGCCCGGTCATAGTTGTTGTAGGCGACGCGCCGGACCTCTCCGTCTTCGTCCAGCTCGATGATCCGGTGATGGGCCTTCAGGTGAACGCCGTCGCCGATGTATTGGGCGGGAACCTCCACCTCGCAGAGGACCTTGAAGAGGTCGGGCCGTTCGGCGCGCAGCCGCTCGGCGATCGTGACCCCGTCCACGAGGGTGCTTTCGCCGCCCTGCCCGTCGAACTCCAGGCAGTGGAACATCTGGTAGCCGGGCGGATCGAAGCTGTAGGTGCCGTCGGTATGGGGGCCGATGGCCATGGAGGTGTAGGCGGTGTCCTTGTATGCGAGGTCGGCGGAGAATCCCCAGAAGCCGCCGAAGATGCTCTGCCGGATATAGCCGGCGATCCGCTTGGCGAAGGCTTCCGTGGCATCCGCCGTGGCCGGGGAGGCTTCGGCGAAGGCGAAGCCGAAGCGCTCAAGCATCCCGATCCAGGAGGCGAGCGCGGCGTCCTCCGTCATGACCGCGTCATAGGCGACGGCGGGCCAGTCCTGCTGTTCCCAGTCAGCCCGCGCCCAAGAGGTCCTGGGCAGCGTCTTGGCTGATGCCCGGTTGGCCACGGCCTTCAAGAAGCCTGCGGGGAAGCAGGACAGGGCTTCTTCCGTCGTCCAGGCGATCTCCAGCGCTGCGCCGTCTTCGCTCACCCTTGCTTCGCGCACGGCGATGGAAGGCGGGATCGCCACGGTATCGATCTGCCGCTGCTGGGTCTCCGGGTGATAGCTGTGCGCCGCCCGGCAGTGATCGCGCAGCCAGAAGGCGGGGAAGCGCACCGGGCCGTCGCCGTCGGCCCAATGGACCTCCACCTCCTGCTCAAGAGCCGCCACGCTGGCTATCCTGCAATCCGTCATCTCTCCTCCTTCAATCTCGGGTCCCTTGCCTAGAGCCGATGGCGCAGCAGGGGAAGCCGGCGGTCGGGCTGAACCTCTGAAGCGACGCTGCCTTCCGCCCGCGCGCCGCGGCTGCGGTAGAAGGGGACGGCGTCCGGATCGGCCTCGATCATGAGGCATGCGGCGCCCTCGGCCTTCGCCGTCTCGGCAGCCCAGGCGTAGAGGGCTGAGCCGATTCCCTCGCCGTTTGCCTCGGGTTCGACGAAGAGCTTATAGAGTTCGGCCCTGTCCTCCAGCAGCATCAACTGGACGACGCCCATAACGACGCCCTCCCGTTCGGCCACCATCACCCTGCTGGTCCGCAGTTCCTCCGGGTGCAAGGTCAAGACGGCCCTGCAGCGTTCCATGAAATCCCTGTCGTAGCCCCAAAGCGCTTTAGAGCGCAGGCAAAGCTCGCTCAGAGCGCCCAGTTCGTCTTCTCTCGCAGGACGAATTTTCATGGACACTATTTAGCGCCGGCGCCGGAAATTCGGAACCCCGAGCAGCAGACAGCGGTTGTCCCACATGACCAGATCGCCCGGCCGCCATTTATGACGGTACTGGTAGGTGTCCTGGGTCGCGTGCTCCAACAGCGCACCCAGCAGCTCCAGCGCCTCGGCCTCTTCCAGGCCGTCGATGGACTCGATCCGGATTGGATTCAGATAAAGCGCCTTGCGCCCGCTCTCCGGATGGGTGCGCACCAGGGGATGGCGGACCGCTGCTGGAATCTTCGCCTGCAGTTCGGGGGAGAGCGCCATCAGTTTCCGCTCGCTGTGCTTGCTCTGGTAGACGTGAACAGCCGTCAGCCCGGCGATGCGCTGCTTGGTTGCTTCCGGCAGGTCGTCGTATGCGCGCCGCATGTCCACGAACTGGGTGTCGCCGCCGCTGTCGGGAAGCTCCACGGCGTGGAGGACCGTCGCCTTGGGCGGATTCGGGTCGTTGGAATGGTCGGTGTGATAGCCCTCGCCCGGGATGTAGCGCTTGCCGCTCGCCTCGAAATGATCCTGGTTGGAAAGATAGTGAATCTGGGGGCAGTCGGGCAGGGCAAAGCGCTTGTTGTGCTGCTCGAATATCTCGCCGAACAGCGCCACGGCCTCGACCATCTCAGGCGCAGAGAGCTTCTGGTCCCGGACCACCAGCACCGAATGCTCGACGAACAAGCTGTTGAGCCTTGCGACCTCTTCCGGAGAGGGCGGGGCGGAGAGGTCCACGCCGGTCACTTCCACGCCGATGCAGTCTGTAAGTGGCTTTGCGGTCAGCATCGGTTCTTCCTGCCGTTCTCGGGTGAAGAGGCGTTCGTCACGGTCTTTCCTTGATCCTTTTTGTAGACCAATCCGGCGGCGGCCCTACTGTCCGTAGCGCGCCGCCGTCAGGCCGTCGAAGTCGATCTCCGGCTTCTTGTCCATGACCGCATCGGCCACCGCGCGGCCCGATCCGCAGGACATGGTGAAGCCCAGCGTGCCATGGCCCGTGTTCAAGAAGAGATTGTCGTAGCGCGTCGGACCCAGCACCGGCGTGCCGTCCGGCGTCATGGGCCTGAGGCCCGTCCAGCCCTCGGCCTTGGAGAGATCGCCGCCCTTGGGAAAGAGATCATTCACCACGTAGCGCACCGTGTCGGTCGCGTGGCGGCCAAGCTTCTTGTTGTAGCCGATGATCTCCGCCTGTCCGGCGACCCGGATGCGGTCGCCCAGGCGGGTGATCGCCACCTTGTGGGTCTCGTCCATGATGGTGGATTGCGGCGCGCCTTCCGGGTCGGCGACCGGCAGGGTGATCGAGTAGCCCTTGATGGGATAGATCGGCAGATTGATGCCGATGGTCTTCAAAAGCGTCGGCGCGTAGGGGCCGAGCGCACAGACGTAGCGGTCCGCTGTTTCGTGCCCCCGGTCGGTCACGACCGCGCTGATCTTGCCCTGCTCCACGGCAAAACGGTCAATGGTGACGCCGTAGCGGAACTCGGCGCCCAGCTCGGCGGCCTTGTCGGCCAGGGCAAGGGTGAAGAGGCGGCAGTCCCCCGTGCGGTCCGCGGTCAGCCGCAGGCCGCCCACGAACTTGTCGGCGACATGCTTCAAGCCCGGCTCGGCGGCAAGACAGCCCTCGCGGTCCAAGACTTCATAGGGGGACCCGAATTCCGCCAACACCTCCTGATCGGCCTTCGAGGCCTCGACCTGCTTCTCGAGCCGGAAAAGCTGAAGCGTTCCCTTTTCCCGCTGGTCAAACTCCAGCGGCACCTCGGCCATCAGGTCGGTCAAGGCGTCCCGGCTGTAGTTGGAGATGCGCACCATGCGGCTCTTGTTCCGGCGATAGGCCTCGGCATTGCAGTTGAGCAGCATGCGCGCCCCCCAACTCCACATGGTGGGGCTCATCATCGGCCAGATGAAGAGGGGCCTGTGGCGCATGAAGAGCCACTTGATCGCCTTTTTCGGGATCCCCGGCGCGGCCCAGGGTGAGGTCATGCCATAGGAAAGTTCGCCCGCGTTGGCGAAGCTCGTTTCCATGCCCGGGCCGGGCTGGCGGTCCAGCACCAGAACCTCGACCCCCTGTTTGGCGAGATAGTAGGCGGTGGTGACGCCGACGACGCCCGCGCCCAGAACGATGACCTTCATGATTGAACATCCTCCCCGAAAAAACGGTGGGAGCCTCGCTGCCTTGTTGCCGTCCCTTTAGACGCTAGCAGATGCAGGCGGCTGGCAGCTACTTTTGCCCTTCCTCGTGCCCTGGAACGTCGAAGGCGCCCTCGGCGACCTTCTCCAGGAAGGCGAGGGTGACTTCCTGCTCCAGCGCCCAGGCCTCGCGCGTGGGGCAGAACAGCAGGACTTCGAAGCACAGCAGACCGAGATCGCTGGTCTTGACGGTGATGCGCGGCTCGGGACCCGGCACGTCCACGCCCAATTTGCGGTCGATGGTGGCGTTATAGCGGCGGGAGACGTCCTCGAAGGGCTTGCAGGCCTGGACCGTGCGTTCCTGCAACCATTCGGTCGCGGGCCCGGGAAGGGCCGGCTTGGGCAGGGTGATCGAAAAATCGTGGATCGAGTAGTTGCGCGCGAAGTTCTCGTTGCGCACCGGGTTGGTCAGGAAAACGCTGTTCGGAATGATCAGGCTGCGCCCTGTGTAGCGGTGCCCGTGATCGGGGTCGTGCACCTCCAGCAGGGAGGTCGAGAGCAGGTTGTGATCGGTGACCTCCCCGCGGATGCCGTTCACCTCTATCCAGTCGCCCACCGAGAACGCGCGGCTTCCCGTCCTGACCAGGAAGCCGCTGAGGCACATCAGCAGCTCCTTGGTTGCGATCACGATGGCCACCGTGACGGCCGTCAGGGACAGCACGAGGTTCTGAAGCTGGCCGAGCCAGATGACGAAGAGCGAGACCGCGAGCAGCAGGTTGAGCGCGCTGCGCAGGTAAAAGAGCCGCTTGCGTTGTTCCTCGTCCAGGATGTCCGCGCCCGCGCGGATCCAACGGGTGGCAAGGCGCCTTACCGCAAAGATCAATCCCACGACGACGAGCGACAGCGCCAGGCGGACCAGAGCTTCGTTTGAAATCAGGGCTTCAAGGGTCATGTTGGGCGCAGTATTCCCCAGGGCGCGGGCCCGCGTCCAGGGCTGGTTCCGGTGGCGGGGCTATTCCCCGGCCTGGCGCTCGCCGCTATCCGGCTCATCGGCGCTCTGCCGTCCGGACTCTTCTGCAAGTTGCAGGCGGATGCGGAAGAAGGTCGAGCTGTCCGGGCCGTTCTCTATGGTCAGGTCGCCCCCCATGGTCCGCATGATCGCCCTGCTGATCGGAAGCCCCAGGCCGGCGCCGTGTTCCCGGTTGGAGCGGCTGCCGCGCGTGAACTTCTCGAAGACCGCCAGCGCCTCGTTGCGTTCAACGCCGCCCCCGTTGTCGATCACGTCGATGTTGACCCGCCCGAACAGCAGGGAGGGGCGGATGAGAACTTCGGGCTCGTCGGCGTCGTTGTACTTCACGGCGTTCGATAGAAGGTTGATCAGCACCTGGCGCAGGCGGTCTTCGTTGGCGATCACCCGGACGTCGCCGGGGAGCGTCACGCAGTGCATCGCGACCCGGTTCTGCCGCGCGAGACCAAAGACCGTGTCCATCGCGGTTTCGATGGCGCGCAGCGGGTCGACGCTGCCAAGCGGCAGGTCCAGGCTGCCGGCTTCAAGACGGCTAACGTCCAGAATTTCGTCGAGCAAACGGGTGAGCCGCAGGCTTTCCTCCTGAATGATCTTGATGAAGCGCTGTCTCTCCTCCCCGGTGATGGCGTCTTCGGCCAGAAGGATTTCCGAGAAGGAGCGGATGGAGGTCATGGGCGTGCGCAGCTCATGGCTGACCTGGCTCAAGAACTCATCCTTCCGGGCATCGAGATTGCGCAGCCGCTCGTTCGCATTGCGCAGCTGGTGCGCGGCGCGTTCCAGTTCGGTCGATTTCTCCGACAGCTGGCGCGAGGTTTCGATCAGGCGCTGGGTCTCGTCGGCGATGTCGATCAACTCGGTGATGCCGACGGTCTCGCGTCCGGCGATGCGCCCGACCATGGCGTGTGCGGAAGCGGCCCCGACCGAGCCGGAGAGTTCACGCTCCAGGCGCGCGATCACGAAGTCACTGGGCGGCGGCAGGCGCCCGGGCGTCCCGGCTTGCCGCGCCATCTCGTCGAAGAGATCGCGCGCCGGTTCCCGCCCGAGAATCCGCTGCGCCAGGACGAAGAGGTCCTCCGAGGTCGCCGAGCCGCCGACGAAACGCCGGGTCTCGCCGCCGCCCACCCGGAAGACGTCGACGAAGAGCGCGCCTTGCAGGCGTTCCAGGGGGCGCGTGTCGCTGAGACCGGAAACCGCGAGGAACAGAAGTGTATTGGCTCCAAGGCTCCAGATCAGTGCGTGGATCAGGGTGTCTCCCCCGTCGAAACCCAAAAGCGCCTGCGGGCGCAGCATCTCAATGCCCCAGGGGCCTTGGACCAAGAGCTGATTGATCGCCGGGGAATCAGCCGCAAAGCTCGGCAGGAAGAGCGTATAGGCCCAGAGCAGCACGCCCGCCGTCATGCCGGCCAGAGCGCCGGCCCTGGTCGCCCCCCGCCAGAAGATGCCGCCCAGAAGGCTGGGCAGGAACTGCGCGACGCCGACGAAGGCGATAAGGCCGATCGCGGCCAGGGCGTCCGAACCGCCGCTCAGTTGGAAATAGAGGAACCCGAGAGCCAGGATGAAGGCGATGGAGATGCGCCGCGTGACCAGCAGCAGGCTGCGCACGTCGCCGCTGACCTCCCGCCGGGCGGCGAGGAACTGCAGAGCGATCGGCATGACGATGTGGTTCGACAGCATGGTCGAGACCGCGATCGCCGCCACGATGACCATGGAGGCCGCCGAGGAGAAGCCGCCCAGGAAGGCGAGCAGCGCCAGCTCCTGCCGGCCCTCCATCAGGGGCAGTGTCAGCACGAAGAGATCGGGGTTGGACCCGGCTGGCAGGAACTTCAGTCCGGCAATCGCAATCGGCATGACGAAGAGGCTCATGCCGAAGAGATATAGCGGGAAGAGCCAGGAGGCCGTGCGCAGATGGCTTTCCTCCACGTTCTCCACCACCGTTACTTGGAACTGCCGGGGCAGGCAGATGATCGCGGTGGCCGAGAGGAATGTCAGCGCCACCCAGCGTGGTGAGAAGACGGATTCACCGCCGTAGATCACTTCGTCGGGCACATCGGCGAAGATTTCGCTCCAGCCGCCCGCCAATCCGTAGACCGCGAAGATTCCGACCGCGACCAGCGCCACGAACTTCACGATGGCTTCCATGGCGATGGCGGCGACCACGCCATGGTGGCGCTCGTTCGCATCCAGGTTGCGGGTGCCGAAAAGGATGGTGAAGACCGCCATTCCGGTCGCCACCCAAAAAGCGGTCGCGGTCCCGTCCGCCTCGCCGGCGACGATCTGATAGGTGCGGGTGACGGACTGGAGCTGCAAGGCGATGTAGGGGGTGATCGCGATCACCGAGATCAGGGTCACCAGCACGGCCAGACCCGCGGACTTTCCGTAGCGCGATGAGATCAAGTCGGCGATGGAGGTGATGCGGTGGACCCGCCCGATGCGCACCAGCTTGCGCAAGAGCCACCACCAAGCGACGAAGACCAGCGTCGGCCCCAGATAGATCGTGACGAACTCCAGGCCATTGCGCGCGGCGGACCCGACCGCGCCGTAGAAGGTCCAGGACGTGCAGTAGACCGATATCGAAAGGGTGTAGATCCAGGGCGAGCGCAGCCAGTCGAGCTTGCCCTGCCGGGACCGGTAATCGACGAAGAAGGCGAGCGCGAAGAGCAGCGCCACATAGGCCAGGCAGATCGCCAGGAGGAGATCTACGGAGGGCATGGCCGCTCAGCCATCCCGCGCCGGATGGTCCTGCTCCGGCAGTTCGCCCGGACGCGGGTCGCTTTCGTCGCCCAGGCGTTTGGAGAGCAGGAAGGCGCCGGCGATCAGGGCCGCCCAGACCGCGAACACATAGAGCCAGATGAAGGGCAAGCCATTGAGCCTGACGTGGATCTCGAAGATCTGCCCAATCGGCGGCACCAGGAGCAGCAGGCCTATGAGAGGCAGGATGATGGCCCGGTCACGCGTCTTTCGGGCTTTCAGGGGCTGTTCGGTGGTGTTCTGCATGCCGCGCGGCTCCCGACGCCCGGATCAGGCGGTGGAAGAAGAAGAGGAAGAGGAAGAGGTTGAGGAGGCGTCCCTATGGCCGCCGCATAGCCGTCCCACCGCCCCGATGACCTCTGCGTTCGAAAAGGGCTTGGTGATGAAGACGTCGGCGCCGATTTCAAGCGCGGCCTCCCGGTCCTCGCGCTGGCCCTTTGCAGTCAGCATGATCACCGGCAGGTCCTTGCCTCCCGGGTCGGCGCGTAGCCGCCGGAGTACCTCGAAGCCGTCCATTCCCGGCAGCATGACGTCCAGGATCATCACCTGCGGTTGCTTGCTCAAAGCGAACTCCAGTGCAGTGGAGCCGTCGCCCAGGGCGTTCACCTCGAACCCGGCCCGCTCCAACAGGAAGGTAAGCGACTCAACAATGTTCGGCTCGTCCTCGGCCAGCAGCACGCGATATGCCATAGCGACGGCGTTCCTCCCACTTCTCGGCGTCCGTCTTGCCGCGGCGCCTTTGTCCGCCAGTCTAGGGCAAAGCGGCGTCGGCTGTCTTCCCCCACTTGGATGCGCCCGGCAGCGCCGGGGCGGGTCAGCCTGCGAGCGGATCCTCGGCCCGGTGGCCGCAGGCCTTGCGGGGACAGATGCGGCAGGCCGGTCCGACCTCCTCAATCGGGACGCCCGGGTCCGGTCCGTAGACCGTCAGGCGCGCGTCCTCTTCGCTGATCGCCAGCATGTCGGTCAGGTAGTGCCGGGGCCTGCCGAACCCTGTCAGCCCGGTATTGCGGGCGCGGGCGAGGAACACGAAACGCGCGCCTGATGGAAAGAGCGCGCGCTGCCGGATGACGGCCTCCGGCGACTGCTGGGCGCGATAGAGAACCCAGAGCGGGCAGGCCGAGGCGTAGCGGGGCGACACAAGGTTCGGCAGGCCGCGCATCTCGATAATGGTACCCGCGGCATTGGCCCGGAAATAGCCGAAGCGCGGAATATCCTCGCCACGCGGCAGGGCGGTCAGGCGATGGCAAACCGTTTCCATGTCGAGCGAGAAGTGATCGCTCAACGCCTCGATGTCGTAGCGCAGCGCGGCTGCCCGTTCCCGAAAGGCGTCCATGGGCGCAAGAATGGCCGCGGCGCCGTAGGAGAGGAGGGCCTCACGCGCGCGCTTGCGCGCCTGTCCGGTTTCGACCTCGGGCTGGTTCTCGATGATTCCATCGACGAGGCTGCTCAGGTGGGCCTCGCTCAACTCCCGCGCCTTCTGGCGTCTTGGCGCGGGATTGGGGTCGCTTTCCAGGGGGATGCCGGCGGCGGCGGCCTCCAGTTCCTCGAAGTGGCTGCTGCGCGCTTCGAAGAGGGCGTCCACCTCGTCCAGGGGCGTCAGCGTCCGGTCCGTGGCCTCCAGCTTGTCGAAGTAGGCGGCCAGCGCCTCGGCGATCTCCGTGAGCCCGCGGCTCTCGTCGTTGACGATGCCGATGAAGCGGGCGCGCTGCGCGGCGTCGATGTCAGGGTAGTCGGAGAGAATCTCCGCGGCGGAACGCACGGCGGCGATCCGGGTCAGCATGCGGTGCACCGTCTCGCCCAGGAAGGGGTCATGAGTCAGGCGGTCGGCCAGCGCGCGGGCGGCGTTGGTCGCTTCATACTCCGATCTGGCAAGCGCTGCGAAGGCGCGCGCCCAACCGGGATAGCGGCCGATCAGTCCGCCGGCGCTCTCGACCTCCACGTCGATGGCCGAGAGGCTCGGGGAGTGAGCGATCTCCTGAAGGATCTCGAGCAGCCGCCGTTCGCTGGCCCCGTCCAACTGCTCGACTTCGAGATTGAGCGCCTCCGCAGAGCGGCGCAGCAGGCCGCCGGCGATGCCACGCTTGTTGTGCTCGATCAGGTTGAGATAGGAGGGAGATATGCCGATGCGCTTGGCCAATTCCACCTGAGTGAGCTTCAAGGCCCGGCGGCGCTCGCGGATGCGGGTCCCCACGATTGTCTTCTGCATCTGGCAATTCCCTTTTTATTCAGGGGGTTGAGGCTCGGTTTTGTAAATCTTTGACGCAATCTCAAAATTAACTGTGTAATAATTGACAGGTTTTTCCTTGTCTTTCAATAAGTTATTGAACCTTTGACAATCTTCAGTCATCATTCCGCGCAGCGCATGAAGCTGCGCACCTTGCGGTGTGAGGCGCTCAACCGCCGGCACCGGCGAAAAAACCAAAGTCCTTTTGGGAGGAAACCAATGAACAAATTTATCACCAGCCGTCGTGGGCTGTTGAAGGGTGGTGCCGCGCTCGGCATCGGCCTGGCCGCGCCCACCATCATCACCAAGAGCGCTTGGGGCTACACGAACGAGCCGACCGGCTCGAGCGTCACCCTTGGCTTCAACGTGCCCCAGACCGGCGCCTACGCCGACGAGGGCGCGGACGAGCTGCGCGCTTACCAGCTCGCTGTTGAGCACCTCAACGGCGAAGGCGACGGCGGCATGCTGAACACCTTCTCGTCCAAGGAGCTCAAGGGCGACGGCGTTCTCGGCAAGAAGGTCGAGTACGTCACGGGTGACACGCAGACCAAGTCCGACGCGGCCCGCGCCTCGGCCAAGCGCATGATCGAGGCCGACGGCGCCGTGATGATCACCGGCGGCTCGTCCTCCGGCGTGGCCATCGCGGTCCAGGGTCTCTGTCAGGAAGCCGGCGTCATCTTCATGGCCGGCCTGACCCACTCCAACGACACCACGGGCAAGGACAAGAAGGCCAACGGCTTCCGTCACTTCTTCAACGCCTACATGTCGGGCGCCGCGCTGGCGCCGGTGCTGCAGTCGAACTACGGTTCCGACCGCAAGGCCTATCACCTGACGGCCGACTACACCTGGGGCTGGACCCAGGAAGAGTCGATCGCCGCGGCCACCGAAGCGGTGGGCTGGGAGACGGTCAACAAGGTCCGCACGCCGCTGGGCGCCGGTGACTTCTCGCAGTACATCACGCCGGTCCTCAACTCCGATGCCGACGTGTTGATCCTGAACCACTACGGTCGCGACATGGTCAACTCTCTGACCCAGGCCGTGCAGTTCGGTCTGCGCGACAAGATGGTCAACGGCAAGAAGTTCGAGATCGTGGTTCCGCTCTACTCGCGTCTGATGGCGCAGGGCGCGGGCGAGAACGTGAAGGGCATCTTCGGTTCGACCAACTGGCACTGGTCGCTGCAGGACGAGGGCTCTCAGGCTTTCGTGAAGTCCTTCGGCCAGAAGTACGGCTTCCCGCCCAGCCAGGCGGCGCACACCTGCTACGCCCAGGCTCTGCTCTATGCGGACGCCTGTCAGCGTGCCGGCACCTTCAACCCCTGCGGCGTGGTCGAGGCTCTCGAGGGCTTCGAGTTCGACGGTCTGGGCAACGGCCCGACCCTCTACCGCGCCGAGGATCACCAGTGCTTCAAGGACGTGCTGGTCGTGAAGGGCAAGGACAACCCGACGTCCGAGTTTGACCTTCTCGAGGTCGTCGACGTGACGCCGGCTTCCCAGGTGACTTATGCGCCGGACCACCCGATGTTCGCGGGCGGTTCGCTGGGTGAGTGCAACCCGGGCGCCTAAGGCTCCCTAGAGCCGATCTTTGAGGG
>JARRJC010000053.1 GCA_037379885.1 Limibacillus sp. | reverse complement strand
CACCTGCTCGACGAAGTCGCTTTCCAGGGCGTCGCGCGGCACCAGCTTCAGGAAGGTACGGCGGAAATCGAGGTTGGAGACCACCTTCTTGGCGCGGACTTCCTCGCCGCCCGCCAATACCACCCCGGCGACGCTCTCGCCTTCGATCAGGACCTCGGCGACCTCGGCCTCAGTCCGGATCTCCGCGCCGTAGTGCTGAGCCGCACCCGCCAGCGACTTGCTGACGGCGCCCATGCCGCCCACGGCGAAGCCCCAGGCGCCGACGTGGCCGTCCAGCTCGCCCATGACGTGGTGCAGCAGGACATAGGCGCTGCCCGGCGAATAGGGACCCAGCGCCGTCCCGATGATCGCGTTGGCGGCGAGACCGGCCTTCAGGATCGGCGACTCGAAGTAGCGGTCCAGGAAGTCGCCGCAGCTCATGGTCCAGAACTGCATGGCCTGATGGATGCCGTCCTCGCCCAATTGCGCGAAGGACTTGCCGAGCTTCATGAGCCCCGCGATGTCGCGCGGCTTGAAGGAGGTCGGATCGGGCGGCGTCTCCAGGAGCAGAGGCCGGATCATGCGGCACTGCCGGTAGATGTCCCGGCTGAACTCCTCGTAGGCTTCGGCGTCGCGGATCGAATGGCGGCGGATCGATTCGCGCGTCTTGTCGTGGTCGGCATAGAAGCCGATGTAGTTGCCCTGCTCGTCGAGAACCGTGGAGTTGTTGTAGGGGATGATCGTCAAACCGAAGCGCGGCAGGTCGAGATCGCGCATGATCTCCGCGCGAAGAAGGCTGCAGACGTAGGAGCAGGAGGAATAGAGGAAGCCGGGGTACTTCTCTTCGCTGATCGCAGCGCCGCCGACGGCTTCCCGCCGCTCCAGAACCAGCACCTCGAGACCGGCGCGCGCCAAATAGGCCGCTGCCGTCAGGCCGTTGTGCCCGGCCCCCACCACGATCGCATCATAGCTTTTCAAAACCGGCCTCCCCGCCTGGAACCAACTCTTCTCTTCTAGGTCATCGGGCGACTGTCTGTCCAGTCATTGATTGACCCATCATTCAATGAGCTATCACAAAAGTCATTTATTTCATTGTTTTATAGCATTTTTGCTCTTAGGGTTTTTCATCCAACCATGAAAAGAGATGAGCCATGAGCTATCCCCTGCCCAAGCACGTCAGAGATCTCCAGGCCCGCGTTGCGGCCTTCATCGACCAGGAGGTCATGCCCCACGAAGTCCACGCTGAAATGCACGGAGGCGAGTTCCCCGAAGGCGTCGAGGCGGGCTTGAAGAAGAAGGTCGCGGAGCTGGGCCTGCGCGCCATGAACATTCCCAAGGAGATGGGCGGCGGCGGCCTCACCTTCCTGGAGCAGGCCATCGTCTCCGAACAGTTGGGGCGCGTCACCAACGGCCTCGGCTGGATCGTGACGACGCCGGCGCGCGGCGTCGCGGAGATAGCGACAGAGGAGCAGTTCGAGCGCTGGGTGGGGCCGGTGATCCGGGGCGAGCGCGGCGAGTGCTATGCGATCACGGAGGCGGCGGCGGGCTCCGACGTGGACGCTATCGAGACCACGGCCCGCCGCGAAAACGGGCACTACGTCATCGAGGGAGAGAAGTGGCACGTCACCTCCTACAACCACGCCGACTTCATGCTGGTCCAGGCGAAGCTGAAGGGCGGCGGCAACGAGGGCGCGCACCTGCTGTTCTTCGTGGATCACGACACGCCGGGCGTGGAGGTGGTGCGCACGCCCGCCTACAGCCACACCTACAGCCATCATCACCCGATCCTGCGGTTCAATGGCGTCAAGGTGCCGCTTTCCCACCGCATCGGCGAGGAAGGCGACGGCATGGCCTTCACCCATGACTGGTTCCGCTATGAACGCCTGATGATCGCGGCGCGCTGCTGTGGCGCCGCCCAGCGGCTGATCGAGGAAGCCAGCGCCTTCGCCCAGGAGCGCAAGGCCTTCGGCGCGCCGATCTCCGAGTATCAGGCGGTGCAGTTCATGCTGGCCGATTCCATGACCGAGCTCTGGGCTTCGCGGCTCATGACCTATCAGCTCGCCGAGGCCCACGACCGGGGCGAGGACGTGAAGGTCCTGCACGCCCAGTGCTCCATGGCCAAGCTCTACGCCTCAGAGATGGCGAACCGCGTGGCCGACCGCGCGGTGCAGATCTTCGGAGGGCGCGGCTACATGCGCGAGAACGTGGCGGAGCGCTACTTCCGGGAGCTGCGGGTCGACCGCATCTGGGAGGGGACCAGCGAGATCCAGCGCGTGATCATCGCCAATCAGCTCTATAAGCGCGGACAGGACGCTCTGATTTCTTGAATGGCCGGGCTTGGTTTGCCCAGCGGGACGCGGATATGATCCCCGCGAGCCAGTAACCCGTCGGAGCCCCCACATGAAGCAGCCCCTCTCAAAGCAGCCGGACAGCGCAGGGCGCTATGCGGCGGTCAGCGACAGCCTGGCCAGCCTCGGCGGCTCCAAGTGGGCCGTGCACGCACAGGCGCACCGGCTGGAGGACGCCGGGCGCGATGTGATCTGGCTGACCATCGGCGAGCCGGACGTGCCCACGCCGCCGGATCTGGTGGAAGCCGCGGCCGCCGCCATGCGGGCTGGCCGCACCTGTTATTCCAGCGGCGCCGGGGAGCCCACTCTCCGCCAGGCGCTGGCCGAGCGCTATGGCCGCAGTTGCGGACGCGCCTTCTCACCCAGCCAGATCCTGTGCTTTCCCGGAACCCAGACCGCCCTCTTCGCCGTCATGGCCACGCTCGCCGACGAAAGCTGCGAGGTCCTGGTGGGCGATCCCATGTACGCGACCTACGAAGGCGTCATAACGGCGGCGGGCGCGAAAATGGTCCCGGTCCCCTTGTCGCGCGAGCGGGGTTTCCGCATGGACGCCGGGGCGCTGGCCGCGCGCATCACCCCGAAGAGCCGCGCGGTCCTGCTCAACACGCCGCACAATCCGACCGGCGCGGTGCTGACGGCGGAAGACATCCGGGAGATCGGCCGCCTGGCGGTGGCGCATGACCTCTGGCTGGTGGTGGACGAGGTCTACGAGGAACTGACCTTCGAGGGCGCGCAGTTCCACTCCCCGCTGTTCGAGCCCTGGCTGGCGGACCGCGTCGTGGTGGTCTCCTCCATATCCAAGTCGCATGCCGCGCCCGGGTTTCGCAGCGGCTGGTGCATCGGGCCGGAAGAGCTTTGCGAGCGTGTCCTGCCGCTCTCCGAAGTTCTGCTGTTCGGCAACCAGCCCTTCATCGCGGACATGACGGTGCAGGCCGTCTCGAGGCCCTCCGCGGTCGCGCCCGGCATGAAGCGTCGCTACAAGGCCCGCGCGCTCAAGCTCGCCGAGGCCGCACGCGGATCCGGCCTCTTGCAATGCCATACTCCGGATGGCGGCATGTTCGCCCTGGTCGAGGTCTCCGCCCTCGGCATGGATGGAGAGAGCTTCGCCTTTGCGCTCCTGGAAGAAACCGGGGTCGCCGTCATGCCCGGCGAGTCCTTTGGCGAGGGCTTGGCGGGCTGGCTGCGCATCGCGCTCACCGTCGAGGATGCGCTCTTCGAGGAGGCCTGCCGCCGCCTAACGGCCTTTGCCGGTTCCCTGGCGGCCCGCGCTGCCGGAGGAGCGGCCTGATGCCGCGTTTCCTGCAAAGCGCGCTCCTGATCTGCGCCCTCGGCCTCGCGCCCCTGGCCCTTGGCTACCCGGCCCCGACCTCTGCCTATTCCGGCGGCGACTTCCTGGAAAGCTGCAAAGCGCCAGCGGGCAGTGAAGACGCCCGCCACTGTGAGAGCTACTTTTCCGCCCTGCTCGATGCCGCCCACACGGAGATGCTCTATCTCCGCTCGGGCTGCTCCACCAGCAAGTGCCGCATCACGGAGGAAGATGCGGGACGCGGCTTTCTCGCCGGGCTGCAGTGGTGCCTTTCACGCGAGGTGACGCGGCGGGAAGCATTGGAGGCCGCCTCGGCCTGGCTCGCTGATCATCCTATCGGGCGAATCCAACCCGCGCCGGAAGCGCTCGCCGAGGCCCTTTCCCAGCTCTATCCCTGTGACGGCTAACGATCATAGGGCGTAGCACGGCAATGCGATAACACGCGGCACTTTTCGGGGAAATCAATGGGTTAATTTGCTTAATGGGCGTTTATCTGACTTGGTGATTGATTAAACATTTGATCAGCGAAGCGTTTCCCCTTACTGATTAAAGGGGTCCATGGGGCTCGCTCAGACACCTTGACAGCAGAGCGCGCTCTAATGAGACTTTTAAATACTTTTGAGGTGCGGATGGAGAAAGGGCTCTTAGAAACCTCAGCCAAAGCCGCAGTCGCAAACGCAATCGATCTGGACCTTGAGTGATCGGGAAAGCGCCAGGATCGGTTCAAGTCGGACAGGGAGTCACATAAGACATGGACATCAAGAAAGAGCTGAAAGCCATTCGTAACCGCGAGCTCAGCCGCCGCGAGTTCAGCGGCCTGCTCTCCGCGGTCGGCGTGAGCTTGGTGATGAGCCCGCTTGCCTCGCGCAAGGCGCTTGCCGCGCCGGAGGATCAGGCGACCTTCTTTACCTGGGGCGGATACGACGACAATGCCTTCGTCAAGCCCTATATCGACAAGTATGGCGAACCGCCGAACTTCGCGACCTTCGGTGGGTCGGAAGAGGCCTTGACCAAGATGCGCGCAGGCTATGTCGTCGACGTGTCGCACCCCTGCAACCAGGCCGTTCCGCGCTGGGTCGCCACCGACCTGTTCCGCACGCTTGATACCAGCAAGCTGTCGAACTGGCCGGACGTTATGCCCGAGCTCTACAACCTCGAGGGCAACATGGCAGATGGCGCGCCCTATATGGCGCCGGTCGATTGGGGCCGCACCTCGATCACCTACCGCACCGACCTGTTCGACCTCGAAGGGCCCGAGTCCTGGGACATGCTCTGGGACAAGCGCTACGAGGGCCGCATCGGCATCTTAGCCTCAGCGGGTGACTCCTGGTGGTGCGCTGCGATTCGCGAAGGTATCGACTTCTCCAACATCGCGACCGACGAGAGCTTCAAGAAGGTCGCCGCCGCGCTGCGCGAACAGCGCGCTCTGGTGCGCACCTACACCGACGACACCACGACGTTGGAGCAGGCTCTTGCTTCCGGCGAACTGGTTGCGGCCATGACCTGGGACTCCTCGGCAGTGCTGCTGAAGTCCGAGGGTGTGCCGGTGAAGTTCGCGAACCCGAAGGAAGGCGCCCTCACCTGGGTTTGTGGTGCGATGATGCACAAGGACGCTCCGCATCCCGACCGCGCGCATGATCTCGTTGACGCCCTGCTGAGCGTCGAGGCCGGTAAGTGGCTGATCGAAGTGAACGGCTACGGCCATTCCAACGCCAAGTCCTTCGATCAGTTCACGACCGAAGAACTGGACGCCTTGGGTCTGAGCAGCAACCCCAGCGAGATCCTAAACGCCGGGAAGTTCCAGGTGCCGCAGACTCAGGAGTTCGAGACGGCGATCAACTCCGAGTTCGAACAGATCAAGGCCGGCTTCTAAGAGAGCGGCCCTGATTCGATCGTTCCATCGCAGCAGGCCCGCCCGCTTCCCGACAAGGCAAGCCGGGCGGGCCTCTGTGCTGGTCCCTGAAGGAGCCGCTTTACTCCCTCGCGCTCTTCCGAGCGCCGTTGGAACAGCGTTGCAATCCGGAAACGAGCATCGATGCCGATGAGTGACAGTGCCGCCCTGGCCGGCACGCAGCCTGATCAAAGACCATCCTTCGGAGAGCGCATTCGCCGCTTCTATTCCCGCAGCGAAGCCATGCGGGGCTATACGCTGCTCTCGCCGACCTTGCTGGTCATGGCGACCATGCTTTGCATCCCCTTTGGGATCATGGTCCTGATGAGTTTCTGGACGCAAAGCGGCTTCGACATCTCCACCACCTTCTCTCTCGATAACTATGTGAGCGTCGCGGAAAAGCCGATCTTCCAGGCGCTTCTGATCCGCTCGCTCATCATCTCGGGTTTCTGCGCGGTCGCGACGGTGCTGATTTCCTATCCCATGGCCTACTACGTCGCCTTCCACGTCCACCGGCGCAAGCTGCTCTGGATCATCCTCATGACCCTGCCCTTCTGGACCAGCTATCTGCTGCGGGTCTTCGCCTGGAAGGTGATCCTGGGCTTCAACGGCGTGCTCAACACCGGGCTGATGTCCGTGGGCCTGATCGAGCAACCCTTGGAATTCCTGATCTACAGCCCGACGGCGGTGGTGATCACGCTCGCCCACGCCTGGGCGGCTTTCGCGATCCTGCCGATCTACGTCTCGCTGGAGAAGATCGACCGGTCCCTGCTGGAGGCGGCGGCCGATCTCGGCGACGGGCCGGTGCGCAGCTTCTTCCGCGTGACCCTGCCGCTCTCCCTGCCCGGGGTGATCGCGGCCATGCTGCTGATCTTCATCCCGACGGTCGGGGACTATGTGACTCCGGCCCTGGTCGGCGGGCCCGACGGCCTGATGATGGCGAACCTGATCCAGGCGATGTTCGGCAAGATGAACAACTGGCCGTTGGGCTCGGCGCTCGCGGTCAGCATGATGATCATCGTGACCCTGATCGCGCTCGTCTATGTCTGGATCACCCGCAAGCTGGTCGGGAGGATCGCATGAGCCGGCCCAACAATTTCGGCAATCCGAGCCGGCTGCTGGCGGGCTACGCGATCCTCTATCTCGCGTTCCTGTACATTCCCGTCCTCTTCCTGCCGCTCTTCTCCTTCAACGACGCGCTGCACGTGACCTTCCCGCTGAAGGGCTTCACCACCAAGTGGTACGAGCAGATGTTCTACGACGAGAAGATGCACCAGGCGCTCTGGAACTCCATCAAGGTGGGCGCCGTGACCTCGGTGGTCGCGACCACGCTTGGGATCTTCGGCGCCAAGGCGGTGACGCGGTTCCGCATCCCGGGGCAGAAACCGGTGATTTCGGTGATCATGCTGCCCCTGGTCATCCCGGTCATCATCATGGGCGTGGCGCTGCTGATCCTCTTCACGCGCATCGGCCTGCCGCTCACGCTCTTCACGGTGACGCTGGGTCACATCCTGATCTGCGTGCCCTTCGCGATGGCCACCCTGATGGCGCGCTTCGAGGGCTTCGACAGGTCCATGGAGGAAGCCGCGGCCGATCTCGGCGACAACGCCTGGCACATCTTCTGGCGGGTCACCTTCCCGCTGGTGTTCCCCGGGGTCCTGGCGAGCTTGCTGCTCTGCTTCACCATTTCCTTCGACGAGTTCATCATGGCCTTCTTCCTGGCCGGAACGGAGCAGACACTGCCGATCTTCATCTATGGCCAGTTGCGCTTCCCCCAGAGGCTCCCATCCGTGCTGGCGCTCGGCGCCTGCATTCTGGTGGTGTCTTTCTTCGTGGTCTTCTTCTCACAATGGCTCCAGCGCCGGGGCAACGCCAAACCGACGGGAGCGGGCATCTGATCCATGACCGATAGCAACGCCTATATTCGCCTGGAACACATCTCGAAGCACTTCGGCGCCGTGAAGGCCGTCGATGACGTTGACTTCAACATCGCAGAGGGGGAGTTCTTCTCTCTCCTGGGCGCCTCGGGCTGTGGCAAGACCACCCTGCTCAGGATGATGGCGGGTTTCGAATCGCCGACCCTGGGGGAGATCTACATCGACGATGTGGAGGTCTCCACCGTCCCGCCGCACCGCCGGCCCACCAACATGGTGTTCCAGAACTACGCCATCTTCCCCCACCTCGACGTGCGTCAGAACATCGCCTATGGGCTGCGCAGCCTGAAGCTCTCCAAGGAAGAGTCCGCCAAGATGGTGGAGGAGGCCCTGGCGATGGTGAAGCTGCCCGGCTTCGGGGACCGCAAGGCTGACGAGCTCTCCGGCGGCCAGCGCCAGCGCGTCGCCCTGGCGCGCGCGCTGATCAAGCGGCCCAAGGTCCTGCTTCTGGACGAACCGCTCGGGGCGCTCGACAAGAAGCTGCGCGAAGAGATGCAGCTTGAGCTGCGTCAGCTGCAGCAGTCTTTGGGCATCACCTTCGTTTTCGTGACCCACGATCAGGAGGAGGCGCTGACCCTGTCCGACCGCATCGCCATCATGTCGGGCGGCAAGGTGCTGCAGATGGGCTCCCCGGAGGAGATCTATCAGAAGCCTGTGAACGTGCAAGTGGCCGACTTCATCGGCCAGATGAACTTCATCAAGGCCGAGCTGCTCAGCCGTGAGGAGCAGGGCGCGATGGTGGAGGCGGCCGGGCTGGGCAAAGTGACCGTGCAGACGGTTCCGGCCTCTCTTCAGAACGGCGCGAAGATCGTGGTCGCCGTCAGGCCCGAAAAGCTGCGCGTATCCAAGGATAAGCCAAGCGAGGGCGCGAGCGCGGTCGAGGGCACGGTGCGCACCATCGCCTACCTCGGCGACCGTCGGCACTACTACATCGCCGTCGAGGGACGCGAAGAGCCGCTCGCCGTGGCGGCGCAGGAGACCCGCATGACCACGGACCCCCATCTGGACGAGGGCAAGCGGGTCTGGCTGTCCTGGGAAGACACCTCCCTGGTGCTGCTGGAGGCCTGAGCCCCGGCTCAATCCAGCCTGAGAGAGTCTAAGACAGCGCCTCGAAGTGCTTGGGGAAGATCGCCGCGGCGAACTTCAAGCAGAGCTGCTTTGCTTCGTTGCGGTCGAAAGTGGCCGGCGACATCAGAAGGTCCTGCCACTGCCCGTCGATCAGGGAGCGCAGGCCCTTGGCCGCCATCTTGGGATCGAAATCGTAGCCGCCCTCCGACACGATCTCCCGGCAGATGGTCTCCAGCGTCTGGGCATAGGCGACATCCGCCTTGGCGGAGACCTGGGTGTAGACGGGGCGCGAGCGCGCCTCCCCCCAAAAGGCATACCAGACGGCGATCTTCTTCCGATTGCAGACCTGCGGATGGAAATCCGCCTCGATCAGGGCGCGCAGCCGCTCGGCGGGCGTGAAGTCCGGTTGGGCCACGGCCTTGCGCCAGAACGCCAGATACTCCTCGGTCAGGTGACGCAGCGTCTCGACCAGGAGCTGCTCCTTGCTTTCGAAATGAAAGTTGACCAGCCCGCGCGAGACCTCAGCTTTCGCGGAGACCTTGGAGAGAGTCGTGTCGGCAAAGCCGCTGGCCGCGATACACTCGATCGTCGCCGCAATCAGGTGCTGGCGCGTCGCTTCCTTCTTTTCGACCCTGCGGACGGGCCCTGCGGACTGTTGTATCATGGTGGCGCCTGTTTTCTGAACCGGGCTCACGACGAAGCGGGCATACGGCATTCATTAGCCCCGATAACACGGGATTCGCTATGACTTTTTGCCAAGTCCCGCCACAAATAGCAAAAGATAATTTGGCTGAACGTTTGTTCAATTATTCTTGCAGGTCCCTTCCGGGTAAGGCATAATGGCTGTGGTTTGGAGTCCAAAAAGTCGGCTCCAACGCTTAGAACAACCCCACTTTTCGAGGTACGTCATGTCTAAATCATTCCCAGCAGGCGATGCGCGCGCGACCAACGGTCCGCTGCCCGCCGAAGCGATCGAAACGATGGCCAGGCGCCATCTGATCCAACCCTGGGAGTCCCTGGAGCACCTGGGCGGCGAAGCGCGCACCCTGCTCGACCGGGCGGAGAACATCTATCTCTACGACGCCGAGGGGAACAAGCTCCTGGATGCCCCGGCCGGCATGTGGTGCGTCCAAGTCGGCTACGGCTGCAGGGAGATCGCGGATGCAATGGCCAATCAGGCCATGCAGCTCGCCTATAACTCGCCCTGGTACTCGACCTCCGGACCGGCCGCCGAACTGGCGGCGCGGATCGCCGACAAGACGCCCGGCGACCTGAACCACATCTTCTTCACCACCGGCGGATCGACGGCGGTGGATTCCGCGCTGCGCTTCGTGCAGTTCTACAACAACTACAAGGGTCGGCCCGAGAAGAAGAAGATTCTGTCCCGCCAGGCCGCCTATCACGGCAGCACCTACCTCTCCGCTTCCTGCTCCGGCAAGGAGCGCGACAAGGTCTACCTGGATTTCGCCAAGGACCTGGTGCATCACCTTTCCGCGCCCCTGCCCTACCGCCGTCCCGAGGGGATGAGCGTGGAGGCCTTCTGCGACTTCCTGATCGAAGAGATGGAGCAGACCATCCTGGAGTTGGGCGCGGACAAGATCGCCGCCTTCATCGCCGAGCCGATCCTGGCTTCGGGCGGTGTCGTGGTGCCCCCGCCGGGCTACCATCAGCGGACCCATGCGCTCTGCCGCAAGTACGATATCCTCTATATCGCCGACGAGGTCGTGACCGCCTTTGGGCGCCTCGGCCACTGGTTCGCCTCGGAGGAGGTCTTCGGGATCACCCCCGACATCGTGACCTTCGCCAAGGGCGTCACCTCCGGCTACGTGCCGCTCGGCGGCATGGCGGTCTCGGAGTCGATCATCTCCGAGGTCTCAGGCAAGGACGCGCGCGGTTCGGTCTATTCCAACGGCTACACCTACTCCGGCCACCCGGTCGCCTGCGCGGCGGCTCTCGCCTCCATGGACGTGATCGAGAAGGAAGGCATTCTGGAGCATGTCCTGGACATCGCCCCCTACTTCCAGGAGAGCCTGGGCTCGCTGGAAGAGCTGCCGCTGGTGGGCGAGGTGCGCGGCGAAGGCCTGATGGCCTGCGTCGACTGCGTGGCGGACAAGAAGGCCAAGAACCCGCTGGCGCTGGACTCCGAGGTGGGCGGGCGCATCGACCGCCATACCCAGGAACGCGGCCTGATCGTCCGGCCCGTCTACAACATGTGCGTGATGTCGCCGCCGCTGGTCATCAACAAGAAGCAGATCGACAGCATGACCGCGATCCTGCGCGAAGGCATCGAGGTCACGATGGACGACCTGGAGAAAGAGGGTCTGTGGGACCGCGAGACCGCGGTCAACTGATCCTTCGTCCCTGTCAGACCCAGCGGAAGACGCAGAAGGCGTAGATCACGGCGATGATCAGGGGCACCCAGAGCGGCGGGCCCATCAGGCCCAGCCACGCCAGGAAGATGTAAGCGCTGCCCAACAGCGACACGAAGAGCCGGTCCCCGCGCGTGGTGTCCAGTCCCAG
>JARRJC010000052.1 GCA_037379885.1 Limibacillus sp. | reverse complement strand
TTCTGCAGTTCGGTCTCGAGTTTGTAGAAGACCCTGCTCCTCGCCCATGAGATCGGCCATCAGGAAGCCGAGCAGGTACGCCCGAAGAGGTTGAGCGCTACCGCGCGCTGGCCGCCACGCGCTTCGAGATCTTCATGAGCCGCGTCAATCTGCTGGGCGAGGGATCCTATGGCCGCGCGATGGTGCGAACCTTCTCCGAGCTCGACGGCGATCCCCTGGAAGAGATCAAGCAAATCTCCGAGAGGCTCTACCTCAGCTACCTGGACAGCGGAATCACAAAGGACTGGGCCCTTGAGATGATCGCCGACAGCGAGCGTTTGCTGCCCCTGGTCAGGGACATCTCCACGATGCTCTACACCGACAGCTCCTGGATCCGGCGCATCCACGGCGACGAGACGGAGATGATCAAATTGATCATCTATGCCTCCGCTGCGATCGGCGGGCTTCTCGCCTTTGCGGTCTTCGCGACCCTGCGTTCGGAAGGGCGCATGACCGAGCGCATGCTGGACCTGGAAAAGGAAGGCCGCATCGAAGCCCAGCGGCGGGCGGAGGCGGATGCCAAGGCCCACGAGATGCTCCTGCTGCTGCTGGAGGCCGAACGGGACGCGCGCCGCGAGGCGCTGCGCCGCTCCATCGCCGACCGCAAGTCCCAGCAGATGCTCTCCGAGATGGAAAAGGCGCGCTCTCTGTCGATCCTGACCGGCGGCGTGGCCCATGAGTTCAACAACCTGCTGATGGTGATCCACGGCAATGCGGAGCTCTTGAAGCTGACGGGCGAGGACCCCGCTGTCCTGGAGCGCATGACCGAGCGCGTGCTGAACGCCGCCAAGCAGGGGGCGAGTCTCAGCCGCCAGCTGCTCGCCTACGCCCGTCAGCAGGAACTGGACGTCAAGACCTTGCGGGTCTCGGCCATGATTGACCGCGCGGTGGAGTTCGCGCGCCCCGCGATAAAGCAGGCCGCGCATATCGAGGTGGACCCTGCGCCGCTCGACCAGGAGGTCGCAGTCGACCTGGAACAGTTCAAGGGCGTCCTTCTGAACCTTTTGCTGAACGCGCGCGAGGCCATGGGGCCGAACGGTCGTATCCGCATTTCCACGAAGACGGTTCATTTCTCGGAGTCCGAGGCGCGAAAGCGTGAACCCGTGCTCCTGCCCGGCGACTACGTGCGGGTCTCCGTCTCGGACAACGGCAGCGGCATGCCCGAGGACGTGGTCAAGCGCGCCTTCGACCCCTTCTTCACCACGAAGGAGACGGGGCGCGGCACCGGCCTGGGGCTTTCCATGGTGATCGGGTTCGTGCGGCAGTGCGGCGGCGACTGCAGCATCGACAGCGTGATCGGAGAGGGCACGACGATCCACCTCCTGCTGCCCACGCCCAAGGTCTACGAGCAGGTACGCGAGCGTCAGCGGGAAATGGAGGAAGCGGCGGGCAAGAACGACGACCTCGAGGCAGAACTGGCGGAACTCGAAGCCTCTTAGGCGGCCGCGCTGGAAGCCTTGGCCGTCAGCCGTTCGTGGTCAGCTTGTAGCCCACGCCGCGCACCGTCTTGATGCCGCTGAAGCCGGGCTTCAGGTCCTTCATCTTGTTGCGGATCCGGCAGAGGTAGACGTCCAGCGAACGGTCGGCGCCGTCCCAGTTGTTGCCGTTGAGGAAGAGGCAGATCTCGTCGCGCGGAATCTCCCGGTCCGGATTGCTCAGCAGATAACCCAGGATCGAGGCCTCCTTGTCGGTCAGCGGCACCTCGCGGTCGGAGTAGCGCAGCGACCCCGCCACGCCGTCCAACTCGAAGCCCTCCAGGCGCGCGCTCTTGGGTGTGCGCTCCTCCGGCGCGACGCGCCGCAGATTGCTGCGCACCCGCGCGGAGAGCTCAGCCAGCTCGAAGGGTTTCAGGATGTAGTCATCGGCGCCGGCGTCCAATCCCTTGACCCTGTCTTCGAGGCCGCCCCGGCCCGTCACCAGCAAGATGGGGCGGTCCGTGGTCGCCCTGATCTTGCGGGTCAGGGTGATGCCGTCGCTGTCGGGCAGGGAAAGGTCGACCAGAAAGAGAGAAGGCAGCGTGTCACCCAGGCGCTCGACCATCGCCTCGCCCTTGTGGAAGACCTCGAGGTCGAAGCCTTCGCGGCGCAGATAGGCCGTCACCAAGTCGGTGATGTCCCGATCGTCTTCGACGATCCAGATGAGCGGTTTCTTCACGGTCCCTCAACCTTAAAACGGGAGCTTTCGCCGGTTCGGATTTCAATCCGATGCATTATGTCTCAATAGTTTAAAGGATATCTTTACCGAAAGAAAAGCTATGCACGTAACAAATATTATATAGCTCTGTTAAATGGCACGGCGTCCCGTGACGTCAGGCGTGATATGAAGAGTCGCGCCCGGGTGGAGCCAGTTCACCCGCCTTAATCGCCTGGTCCGCTTGAGAGGGAAATTGGTGGAGCCGAGGGGAGTCGAACCCCTGACCTCAGCAGTGCGATTGCTGCGCTCTCCCAACTGAGCTACGGCCCCTTACCGGGATGGCCCGATGGGCCTTGCGAGGCTGCCTTCGAGCGGGCGGAATATGGGGGCAAGCGGCAGGGCCTGTCAAGCGCTCCTCTGGGGCTCGAACGCCGTCTCGCCGCAGGGACCCTTGCCGACCCGCCGGGCGGCGGCTAGCTTATGGGCGCAAATCACGCGAGGCCTTAATCCCGCGGCCCCTTTGCCGGGGCCGGAACCAAGCTTGAAGGGCAACCGGCGACCATGAACATCGTTCTCGAACCGCTTCTGCAGGTCATCCTTATTGCGATCGATATCTACATCTGGATGGTGATCGCCATGGCGATCCTGTCCTGGCTTGTGGCCTTCAACGTGATCAACACCCGCAACGACATCGTCCGGATGATCGGCGATTTCCTCTACCGGGTCACCGAGCCTGCGCTGGGTCCGATCCGCCGTATCCTGCCCAACCTCGGCGGCATCGATATCTCTCCCATCGTCTTGATCCTGGCGCTGATCTTCTTGCAGCGCATGCTCATCAACCTGCTCTTGAGCCTCTGATGACCGCCAAGCCCTATCGCCGTGGCGCGGAGGGTTTGGAGCTTTTCGTCCGCCTGCAGCCGGGGGCGTCGCGCGCGGAACTCGGCGGCCTGCGAGAAGGCGCCGGCGGCCACTTCTTTATGGAAGCGCGCGTGACGGCGCCGCCCGAGGGCGGGAAGGCCAACGCCGCTCTCTTGAAGCTGCTCTCAAAGGAGCTGGGGTTGGCCAAGAGCCGCATCAGGATCACGGCAGGAGAGAGCGCACGGGAGAAAACCCTGCGGCTCGAGGGCGATCCCGATGCGCTCAGCGCACGGCTTGAGGTGCTGCTGTCGTCATGACGGCTATCTGCGGCGCTTTCGGGAAAGGCCTGGCCGCGCGCGGCTGGCATCAAGGAGCGACTGTACGCACAAGGGGGCTGGGGAAATGAGCGACGACAAGATTATCGACGGCAAGGCATTCGCAGCGGGCCTGCGCGCCCGCGTGGCCGAGAAGGTTGCCGCCCTGAAGGCGGAGAAGGGCGTTACGCCCGGCCTCGCCGTGGTGCTGGTGGGCGAAGACCCGGCCAGCCAGGTCTATGTCCGCAACAAGGCCAAGCAGACGGTCGAGTGCGGCATGGAGTCCTTCGAACACCGCCTCTCGCCCGACACCTCGCAGGAGGACCTGCTGGCCCTGGTCGAGCAGCTCAATGCCGATGACGGCGTTCACGGCATCCTGGTGCAGCTTCCCCTGCCCAAGCAGATCGACGCCAACGCGGTGATCAACACGATCCTGCCCGAGAAGGACGTGGACGGCTTCCACGTGGTGAACGCCGGCCGGCTCATGACCGGGGCGGGCAAGCCCATGGTGCCCTGCACGCCGCTGGGCTGCCTGATGCTGCTGCTGGACCGTCACGGCGACCTCTCGGGCAAGAACGCGGTGGTCGTGGGGCGCTCGAACATTGTTGGTAAGCCCATGGCACAGCTGCTGCTCGGCGCCAACGCCACCGTGACCATCGCCCACTCCCGGACGGCCGACCTTCCCGGCGTCTGCCGGCAGGCCGACATCGTGATCGCCGCCGTGGGACGGCCCGAGATGGTCAAGGGCGACTGGATCAAGCCGGGCGCCACCGTAATCGACGTCGGCATCAACAGGGTCGAGAGCGGCACAGGCGACGGCAAGGCGCGGCTGGTCGGCGACGTGGAGTTCGCCGGGGCCGCCGAGGTGGCCGGCGCGATCACCCCGGTTCCCGGCGGCGTCGGGCCCATGACCATCGCCTGCCTGCTGGCCAACTGCGTGACGGCCGCCTACCGCGCGGCGGGTCTCGAGGATCCGGAGCTTTAGGCCCGTGCCGGAACTGCTGGGCACCCTGCACGCTCAAGCCTGCAACAACGCCTGGGCCAACCACCGGCTCTACAAGGCCTGCCGGGCGCTCAGTCCGGAAGAGTACGAACGCAAGCGCGAAAGCTTCTTCGGCTCGATCCGCCTGACGCTGGAGCACATCCTGGAGGTCGACCGCTTCTACATCGACGCGCTGAAGGAGGGCGGTCAGGGCCGGAGCGTCAGGACCGCAAGCGGCCTGGACAGCGCCGAGCTGCTGGGCGCGGCCCAAGGCGAGTCCGACAGAGAACTGATGGCCTTTTGCCGGGGCCTCAGCCTCGCCGATCTCGACAAGGTCGTGACCATGGAGCGTGAGGGATATGAGCAGTACGACTCAGCCTTGCGGGTCCTGCAGCATCTGTTCCAGCACCAGATCCATCATCGCGGCCAGGTCCATGGCCTGCTTTCGCCGACCTCGGTCGCGCCGCCCCAGTTCGACGAGTTCTTTCTCGCCGACGATCTGGACAACAGGGCGGAGTTCCTGGAGGCATTCGGCCTGACCGAGGCGGATATCTGGCGCTAAAGCCGCGCCGGCCAATCGCCGGTCAGTCCAGGCCCTCGTCGGCTTCCTCGTCGAGCGCAGGCACTTCCAGGCCCGGACGGGGCAGGGCGAGGCGGATCAGTCCCTTGATGGGCTTGTTGGGGTTCACGGGTTGGCCTCTCCGCAGGATCACGATGCGCTCCTGACGGGCCAGGTGCAGGGCCTGCTGATTGGCCGCGTTGACATAGCGCCGCCACAGGTCCGGCGGGTCCTTCTTCTTGCGCTTGGTCTCCGCATAGGCGCGCGCGGCCTGGTTCGGATCAATGCTGGCTTCCGGTCCGGCCTCGGCCAGGAGCATGAGAATGGTCTCGGCCAGAGGATCGTCGCGCGGCGGCTCTTCTTTATGGGTTTCGTCTTTCATCGCGCTTTCCTAACATGGCCCGCGCCGCCTGGCGATAGGCCATCGGGCGGGCCATTGAATGGGGGCGGGCGTAGGGCGCCGAAGATGATCGAACTCAATCAACTGATACTGGCGGTCCTGGCGTTCGTGGGCGGTCACTTCCTGCTGTCGTCGCGCGCGATGCGCGAGAACCTGGTGGAGCGGCTCGGCAACGGCGGCTTCCGTATCGCCTACAGCGCGGTCGCGGCCGCCACGCTGGCCTGGATCGTGCTCGCCTACAAAAACGCCCCCTATATCGAGGTCTGGAGCCCGCCAGCCTTCTTTTCCCACATAACGCTGGTGATCATGCCGGTCGCGGTCTTCCTGGTGGTGGCCGGGGTCACGACGCGCAGCCCCACCGCCGTGGGCGGGGACCAGTTCGACCAGCCCGACCCGAACGTACCCAACAGCGGCATCCTGCGCGTGACACGGCATCCCTTCCTCTGGGGTGTGGCCCTTTGGGCCCTGGCGCACCTGCTGGACAACGGCGATGCCGCGGCGATCATCCGGCTGATCGGCATGCTGATCCTCTGCCTGGGCGGGATGGCGCACATCGACGCGCGGCGCGCGGCCTCCATGGGGCCGTCCTGGGGACCGATCCAGATGACCACCAGCGCCATACCCTTCGCCGCCCTCGTGAGCGGGCGCACCTCCATGGATTGGGCCGGGATCGGCTGGTGGCGGCCGCTGCTGGCGCTGGTCGTGTTCCTCGCGCTCTTGCTGTCGCACCGCTGGGTGATCGGCGTCTCTCCCCTGCCGATGGCGGGCGTTTGACCGCTTGCAAGGCCGCCATGACGAAACGGCAGTGCTGCTGACCTAATCCTTGAGCTAGCCTTGGTCGCATGGAAAACGCGCGCCCGGAACCCGGACTCCTGCAAGAACTGCGCGAAGGCGCGGGCTACGCCCTGCCGCTGATCGTCTCGGTGCTGCCCTTCGCCCTGCTTTGGGGCACGCTCGCCAACCAGGCGGGTCTCTCCGCGCTGGAGACCAGCTTGATGGCGGCGCTGGTCTTCGCCGGCAGCGCGCAGTTCGTCGCGGTTGAGATCTGGAGCGCGCCTCCGGCGATCATGACCCTGGTGCTGGCCACCCTGATCGTGAACCTGCGGCATGTGCTGATGGGTGCCGCACTCGCGCCCTCTCTGCGGGGTTGGGGCCGCGCGAAGAGCCATCTGGCGCTTTTCTTCATGGCCGACGAGGTCTGGGCGCTGGCCCTGCAGAAGCGAACGCGCGGGCCCTTGACCGCCAGCTTCTACTTCGCCGTCGCCGCGACCTTCTACATCGGCTGGCTGCTCTTCACGGCGCTCGGCTACCGGGCGGGCGGCTTCATCGAGGATCCGGCGCGCTACGGTTTCGACTTCGCATTCGCGGCCGTTTTCCTCTGCCTGATCCGTTCCTTCTATGTGGAGTGGCGCAGCCTTCTGCCCTGGGCGGTCAGCGCGGCGGTCGCCGCGTTCGCCTACGGCGCGGTCGAGGGCGTCTGGTACATCCTGCTGGGCGGGATCGCGGGGGCGCTCACCGGGGCGGTCTTCCCGGCCAAGGGCAAGCCGCCGCGCGCTGAGGGGGCGCTGCCGTCATGACCCTCGACTGGCAGGTCTTCGTCACCATTCTCGGCATGGCGGGCGTCACCTACCTGACGCGCGTCCTCGGGTTCTGGATGATCGCGCGCATGACGCTGAAGGGCCGTCTGGCGGCGGCGTTGGAGGCGGTGCCGGGCGCGGTGCTGATGGCCGTGATCGCGCCGACGATCCTGCTTCAGGGGCCAGCCGAGGCCCTGGCCGCCGTGACGACGCTGCTGCTCGCCTGGCGGCTGCCGATCCTGGTCGCCGTGATCGGGGGCGTCGCCTCGGTCGTCGCCTTCCGCGCGCTTCTCGGGCTTTAGCTCTTCTTTCGCCTCTAGCCCTTCTGGCGGTTGAGCAGGCGCAGGCGCAGCGCGTTCAGCTTGATGAAGCCCTCGGCGTCGCGCTGGTCGTAGACCGAATCCTCCTCGAAGGTCACGTGCTCCATGGAATAGAGGCTGTAGGGCGACTTGCGGCCCTCCACGATCACGTTGCCCTTGTAAAGCTTCAGGCGGACCGTGCCGCTGACTTTCTCCTGGCTGCGGTCGATCAGGGCCTGGAGCATCTCGCGCTCGGGCGAGAACCAGAAGCCGTTGTAGATCAACTCCGCGTAACGCGGCATCAGCTCGTCCTTCAGGTGCATGGCGCCCCGGTCGAGCGTGATCGATTCCATGGCGCGGTGCGCGACGATCAGGATCGAGCCGCCCGGCGTCTCGTAGACACCGCGCGACTTCATGCCGACGAAGCGGCCTTCGACCAGGTCCAAGCGGCCGATCCCGTTGTCCCCGCCGAGCTTGTTGAGCTTCGTCAGAAGGGACGCGGGCGAGAGGCGCTCGCCGTCGATCGCCACCGCATCGCCCTTGTCGAACTCGATCTCGACAGTGGTGGGCTGGTCCGGCGCATCCTCCGGCGAGACCGAGCGGGAGAAGACGTACTCCTCCGGCGCCTCCCAGGGGTCTTCCAGCACCTTGCCCTCGGCGGAGATGTGCAGAAGGTTCGCGTCGACAGAGAAGGGCGCTTCGCCGCGCTTGTCCTTGGCGATGGGGATCTGGTGGCTCTCGGCGAAGTCGATCAGCTTGGTGCGGCTGGTCAGGTCCCATTCGCGCCAGGGGGCGATCACCTTGATGTCCGGCTTCAGCGCGTAGTAGCCCAGCTCGAAGCGCACCTGATCGTTGCCCTTGCCGGTCGCGCCGTGACAGACGGCGTCAGCCCCGACCTGCTCGGCGATCTCAATCTGACGCTTGGCGATCAGCGGCCGCGCGATGGAGGTGCCGAGAAGGTAGACGCCCTCGTAGACCGCGTTGGCGCGGAACATCGGGAAGACGTAGTCCTTCACGAAGGTCTCGCGCAGGTCCTCGATGAAGATGTGCTCGGGCTTGATGCCCAGCATCTCGGCTTTCTTGCGCGCGGGCTCAAGCTCCTCGCCCTGGCCGAGGTCCGCGGTGAAGGTCACCACCTCGCAGCCATAGGTTTCCTGAAGCCATTTCAGGATGACGGAGGTGTCGAGTCCGCCCGAATAGGCCAGCACTACGCGCTTGATGTCGCTCATCGAATGAATCCTCTGGGAAGAAGCCTTGTCTAGCGGTGGCGGAGTATAGGCAAAGCGGCCCGCCGGGCAAGAGCGGGCCGCCATGCGGCGAAGAATCTCCCTAAAAGCCAGCCTTCGGGGCCATTTTCAGAGTGACATCAAAGTGACATTAAACTGTAATGCTCACCCTATAAGCACGGCTGAACGTGCGCCCGGGCAAGCTCGGGGTCCGATCACGGGAAACGCAAAACCAAGGAGGCTTCTTCACAATGATTCGCTTCACCATGGCCCTTTTGGCCGGTCTCATCATGAGCTTTCCGGTTCAGGCCGAGTTCATGCTCGACTCCCGCTTCACCGACAACGACGGCGACCTGATCGCCGACATCCCCAGCGATCCGAGCCAGCAGGTCGATCCCGACACGCTGATCTTCGCCTATACGCCGGTCGAGGATCCGGCCGTTTACGCGAAGGTGTGGGACGGTTTCCTGCAGCACATGGAAGAGTTGACCGGCAAGGACGTTCAGTTCTTCCCCGTGCAGTCCAACGCGGCCCAGATCGAGGCCATGCGCGCCGGGCGTCTGCACATCGCGGGCTTCAACACCGGGTCCAATCCGCTGGCCGTGGCCTGCGCGGGCTTCCGTCCCTTCGCCATGATGGCGGCCGCCGACGGCTCCTTCGGGTATGAGATGGAAATCCTGACCTATCCCGGCTCCGGCATCGAGACGGTCGAGGACATCAAGGGCAAGCAGCTCGCCTTCACCTCCGAGACCTCGAACTCCGGTTTCAAGGCGCCCTCGGCGATCCTGAAGGCGGATTACGGCTTCACCGCGGGCGAAGACTTCGAGCCGGTCTTCTCCGGGAAGCACGACAACTCGATCCTGGGCGTGGCCAACAAGGACTATCCCGCCGCCGCGATCGCCAATTCCGTGCTGCGCCGTATGATCGACCGCGATGTGATCAAGGCCGACCAGGTGGTCTCGATCTACAAGTCGCAGACCTTCCCGACCACGGGTTACGGCATCGCCTACAACCTGAAGCCGGAACTTCAGGAGAAGATCCAGGAAGCCTTCTTCACCTTCCCCTGGGAGGGTTCGGCCCTGGAGGAGGAGTTCTCCAAGTCCGGTGAGGCGCAGTTCGTTCCCATCACCTTCAAGGGGCATTGGGAAGTGATCCGCAAGATCGACGCCGCCAACGGCGTTTCGTACGAGTGCCAGTGACCGGCGGCTGCCTCTTTCGAGGTAAACGCTAAAGGGCACTCATCCCGAATGAGGGTCGGAGGCGGCTTTCCGGCAGGACGCCGGGCCGCCTCCGCCTTTCGTTCTTGGGGCAAGCGCCGAACGGGGGACATCCTTGCTCAAGGTTCAAAACCTCACCAAGACCTACAAGACGGGCGACCGTGCGCTGACCGACGTCTCCTTCGAGGTGCCGGCCGGGCAGGTCGTCGGGCTTATCGGCCCATCCGGGGCGGGCAAGTCGACCTTGATCCGTTGCGTCAACCGGCTGGTCGAGCCGACCAAGGGCGCCATCTTCCTGAACGACGTAGACATCACCAAGATGTCGCGCGGCGACCTGCGCCGGGTGCGCCGGCGCATCGGCATGATCTTTCAGGAGTACGCGCTGGTGGAGCGCCTGACGGTCATGGAGAACGTGCTCTCCGGGCGTCTGGGCTACGTATCCTTCTGGCGATCCTTCACCCGGCGTTTCGACCAGAAGGACTTCGACAAGGCCTTCCAGCTGCTGGAGCGGGTCGGACTCTCCGACCACGCGGACAAGCGCGCCGACGCTCTCTCGGGCGGTCAGCGCCAGCGCGTCGGCATCGCCCGCGCGCTTGAACAGGACCCCGAACTGCTGCTGGTCGACGAGCCGACGGCTTCGCTCGACCCCAAGACCTCGCGCCAGATCATGCGGCTCATCAAGGAAGTCTGCGAGGAGCGCGGGCTCCCGGCCATCATCAACATCCACGACGTGCCTCTGGCCCAGGCCTTCAGCGACCGGATCATCGGCCTGCGCGCCGGTCAGGTGGTCTTCGACGGCCCGCCGGGCGACCTGGACGACAAGGTCCTGACCGAGATCTACGGCGAGGAGGACTGGACCGCGATGCAGAAGGCCAGCGAGGAAGACGAGGAGGCCGACCGTCTCCAGGAAGAACGCATGGCGGGGCTGTCCTGATCCATGGCCGGAAACGCCAGCCAGCCGCGCCGGTGGAAGCGCCCGCCGATCCTGATCAAGGATCCGCGCTGGCGCGTCATCATCTTCACCGGGACCATCGTCTATCTGATCGCCGCCATCTCGACCCTGGAGGTCAACTGGCTGCGCGTCTATGACGGCCTCGACCGCGGCTGGCGCTTCATCGAGGGCTTCCTGGTTCCCGACTTCACCAGCCGCTGGGGCGATATCTGGCAGGGCTTGGTCGAGAGCCTCACCATGACCGTCACCTCGACGGTCATCGGCGTTCTGATCTCCGTGCCCATCGGCATCGGCGCGGCGCGCAACATCGCCCCTCTGCCGGTCTATGCGGTCTGCCGCGCGATCATCGCCGTCTCCCGCTCCTTGCAGGAGATCATCATCGCGATCTTCTTCGTGGCCATGTTCGGCTTCGGGCCCTTCGCCGGAGGACATCGACGAGAGCCAGGCCGAGGCCGTGCGCGCCACCGGCGCGTCCTGGTGGCAGTTGATCAACTACGCGATCCAGCCGCAGGTCATGCCGCGCCTGATCGGGCTCTCGCTCTACCGTTTCGACATCAACTTCCGGGAGTCGGCCGTCATCGGCATCGTGGGCGCGGGCGGCATCGGCGCGACGCTGAACACCGCCATCGACCGCTATGAGTTCGATTCCGCGGGCGCGATCCTGATCATCATCATCGTGATCGTGATGCTGGCGGAATACTCCTCCGGCTTCGTGCGCAAGTGGGTGCAGTGATGCCGATCGCTCAAGCAGACGGCAAAAAGCTCTGGCAGAAGCGCACCAGCAAGCAGCAGTGGGCGCTCTGGGGCGGCTGGCTCCTGCTGGTCGCGCTCTTCGTCTTTTCCTGGGAGGTCATGACCCAGACCACGATCTGGGCCTTCGTCACCGACGCGCCGCGCCAGGCCGCCGACATCGGATCGCGGATGCTGCCGCCGCGCTGGAGCTACATCGACAAGCTGCTGCTGCCGCTTTGGGATACCCTCAACATCGCGACCCTGGGAACGCTGCTCGGCATTATCATCGCCGTGCCGGTCGCCTTCCTGGCGGCGCGCAACACCACCCCCTCGGCCACCTTCGTGCGGCCCATCGCGCTCTTGATCATCGTGTCCTCCCGCTCGATCAATTCGCTGATCTGGGCGCTGCTGCTGGTTTCGATCATCGGCCCGGGCCTGCTGGCGGGGGTGATCGCCATCGGGCTGCGCTCCATCGGCTTCGTCGCCAAGCTGCTCTATGAGGCCATCGAGGAGATCGACGAGTCGCAGGTCGAGGCCGTCACCGCGACCGGCGGCAGTTCCTGGCAGGTGATGGACTACGCGATCGTGCCCCAGGTGCTGCCGGCCTTCTTCGGCATCTCGGTTTTCCGCTGGGACATCAACATCCGCGAATCCACCATCCTCGGGCTGGTCGGCGCGGGCGGGATCGGGTTGCAGCTCCAAGCCTCCCTCAACGTGCTCGCCTGGCCGCAGGTCACCCTCATCATTCTGGTCATCCTGGCGACCGTCGTGCTGAGCGAGTGGGTCTCCGCCAAGGTGCGCCACGCCATCATCTGACATGACGGGCTTCGACGCTCTCTGGGCCTTCGAGCGCTATGAGCAGGTGCGCCCGCGCCTGCCCTCGGCGCGCGCCGAGGGGGCGGCGCAGTTGGTCGAGGGGCTGGGCGCGCTGGCCGAGCGCTATGACGGCTTCGTGCTGGACGCCTTCGGCGTGATCAACGTGGGCGAGACCGCCATCGCGGGCGCCGCGGACGGCATCGCCGGGCTTCAGGCGCTGGGCAAGACGGTGCTGGTCGTGACCAACGGCGCGACCACGCCGGGGGAGGCCACGGCAGCGAAGTACGCAAAGATGGGCCTGCCGCTGACGCGCCGCGAGGTGATCTCAAGCCGCGACGCCCTGGCCCTGGCGCTGGCGGAAGAAGAAGACGTCGGGCTCTGGGGCTTCGCCGCCACCGAAGCCTCCGAACTGGAGCAGTTCGGCACGCCCTTTTCGATTCTGGGCGAGGACCCGGAAGACTATCGCCGCGCCGAGGGCTTCGTTCTGCTCTCCAGCATTGACTGGAACGATGAGCGGCAGGCGCGGCTGGCCGCTGCGCTGGCCGAACGGCCACGGCCGCTCCTGGTTGGCAACCCCGATCTCGTCGCCCCGCGTGAGTGGGGCTTCTCCGCCGAGCCGGGCCACTACGCCCACCTGCTGGCCGACGCCGGGCTCGCCGCGCCCTCCTTCTACGGAAAGCCCTACCCGGAGGTCTTCGAGCTGGCCTCCGCGGAGCTGGCGCGGCGCGGGGTGGCGGCGGACCGCGTCTGCATGGTCGGCGACACTCTCCACACCGACATTCTGGGCGGGGCCGCTCAGGGTTGGGGCACGGTGCTGGTCACCGGTCATGGCCTCTACAGGGGCTTGGACGTGGCCGCGCTCATCGAACGCAGCGGGCTTTCGCCGGACTTCGTCACCGACTCCATCTGAGGCCGGCGCTTGCCTAAGGGCCTCAGGGTCTTAGGGCTTCAGGGTGATGGCGTAGCCCGCGTTGGAGTTGGCGTTCATCATGGGCGGCTGCTGGTTGTTGTAGTTCTGGATCGAGGTGTTGACGTTCAGGTGGATGAGGCTGCAGGTCTCGGCGATCTCGGCCAGCAGTTGGTCGCACTCCTGACGCGCCATGCGGTAGAAGCTGCGTCGCATCTGCGCCTGCGCCTCGGCCAGAGCCTCCTCCGAGGTATCCACCATGGGAATCTGCGCATTGAAGCTGACGTTGACGTTCACCGGCGCCCTGTTCGGGGAGCGCATGACGATCTCCGAAGCCGATGCGGACGCGATGCTCGCTGCGAAGGGAATGGCGACCCCGGCCACAAGGCCGGCGAAGAGAAGAGAGAGGGGCAGGCGGCTCAGGATGCGTTTGCGGATCATGGCTGAAACTCCTTCCTTGCGGCGTCATCCTGGGAGAGGAGCCTTCATTGGGGTCCCGCTTCATGGCTGGAAAGTGGCGGCAATGGGGAGTTTTCCGGCAAGCCCGCCTGGGCCGTCAGAAGGTGTCCCGGCGCTCCGGCAACTTTGGTCTTAACGCCATTTGAAGGGCGTGAAGCGGCAAGACAACCGCCTCCACGTCTGATTTTCTGACCTGGAAAAGCCAAAGCCGCTGGCGGTTCGCCGCCGTTCGGGAGGGTGCAGATGACCATGACCAACGGTGCTCTGGATGCGGAGTTCTATCGGCGTGAGGGGTATCTGTCGCCCGTCCCGCTCATGAGCGAGGCGGAAGCCCTTTCGCACCGGCGGGCCTTGGAGCAGGCCGAGGCGAAGCTCGGCCCCCTGCACTACAGGACCAAGCCCTATTTCCTATTTTCGTCGGCCAACGCACTGGGCCGCCATCCGCGCCTGCTCGACGCCGTGGAGGCGTTGATCGGTCCCGATATCCTGCTCTGGGATTCAGCTTATGTGATCAAGGAGCCGGGCAGCGCCAAGAAGGTCTCTTGGCATCAGGATCTGACCTATTGGGGGCTTTCCTCCGACCAGTTGGTGACCGCCTGGATCGCGCTCTCCCCGGCGACGCTGGAGAGCGGCTGCATGCAGTTCTGGCCCGGGTCCCACCGGGGCGGCAAGATCGCGCATCGCGACGGGCGCAGCGACGACAACATCCTTCACCGGGGCCAGACCGTGGATGCGGAAATCCCCGAGGCCGAGATCATTGCTGCTGAGTTGCGGCCGGGCGAGGCTTCCCTGCATCACGGCTGGCTGATGCACGGCTCGGGACCCAACCGCTCCTGGCGCCCTCGGTAAAGCAGCTCTTCACGGACAGCGAAGGCGCGACGCTGGTGCGCGGCCAGGACCGCTTCGGCCATTTCGCGCCGGAGCCGGCCTTCACAACCGACTTCGATCCCGCGCTGATCGCCCACCAGGCGGAGGCCGAGCGCCTGAAGCACGCGGTCTACGACAGCGCCACCTAATCCTGCCAGACCCGCCGCGGACGGAAGCTCTTCATTGTCCCATCGTTGATTGTGGCGTAGCTCGTCGCCGCCTGAAAGACGAGCTCGACCACCCCATCGTTTACAGGGTTGGGCGTGATCGCGCCGCTGAGTTCATGCAGACCCGCCTCCTCGACCGACCCGAGCCGCAAGTGCGCTGCGCTAACGCCGTTCACCTTTAGGGTCAGATCGAAAGGAAAGAGCTCCGGGCGCGCAGGTACATCTATCTCCGCATGGACGCGTTGGGCGCCGGTCTTGCGGCGCAATAGCAGGATCGCTCTGGGTGAAGCGAAGGGCAGGGCGCTGAAAGGGTCGCGCCGGTCCGCGGGCCAGAAGCCACCCATCAACCCCATGACCGCCGCTTCGTCGACGGGAGGCCTGAAATCCGCCGCTTCTTGCAGCGGCGCCACCTTGATCCTGTCCAACGTGGAACGGACGGTGGCCGGAGAGATGCGGTGATCCGTTTCAAGCGACAGAGAGGGATGGTGTTCGGGCAGGTCTTCGCCATCTGATAGCGGGTGAGCAGGACGGGACTTTGGAGCCCAACGCGTTCGAAGGATTCCAGCGCTTTCAGAGTGAAGGCGGGATTGGCGTCCAGCACGGAGATCAGTAACCTCCCACCGCTTTCCTGCAGCAGCGTCTCCAGCCGCAACAGGGATAATGCCGCGCGCCGCCACAGGGCTTCCCCGGTTGGCGCGATCCCCGCCGCGGGCTTCAGGTTGGCTGTGCCGAGGAAGAGATTGACGTTTCCTGGATTGGTGTAGCCCGATCCAAGAGCCCGCTCTTGCGCTGAAAACCGCAAGGATGCGTGGCCGCTACCGTTCACACCGGCCGTCGGGAGGATGTCATTATGAACCATCAAGAGTAGAACGAGGTCGGGCTCGTAGGACGAGCGTTCCTCTTCGGCGACGAATTGCCCGACCGCAACGGAGTCGCCCAGGACCACGATGCGGTAAGCGCCTTGTTTCGCGCCATAGGGGCGGCTGCTTCGCAATCCGGCGTTATTGGATTGCACGGCGTGCCCTTCCACTCTGAGTTCCTTGTTGGGCTTCATCATGCGGGCGATGAGCGGGTCCGGGTCGACGTCCCAGGGCCCCGTCAGGTTGCTGGCCAATTGGCTCAGGACTTCCTGTCTCTCGCTCTCTGGCAAGCGCGAAAGCAGTTGGCCCGCGGGAATTTGGTCAAGTAGTGCGCGCATCGCAGGCGGTGCTACCCTGTCCCATAGCAGAGCGCCCAGCCCGAAGAACAAAGCTACCGGCAAGAAGATGATCACGAGCCAGAAGAGACCTCTGCGGCTGGGTCGGAAATTTGGCATCGGGCGGCCCCTTTCTCTGCGCTTCACGAATCGGGGGACGATCATAAGGGTCCCCGGGAGTTCGGCGTAATATATTCATATTTTATCATCCTATAGGAGACTTGATGCGCAGGGCGCCATCGCGTTGCCGCCTTTGGGCCCGTTGCTCCGAGTTTGGCCTCAGCGTCACGG
>JARRJC010000051.1 GCA_037379885.1 Limibacillus sp. | reverse complement strand
CCCATGCGAGCTGAAGAGATGCAAGATCATCTGAGCTCTTCTTAGATTATTTCTTTGATACCATCGTATGCGCCTGTTAATTACGCAGTAGTGAGAGTAATATTATATTTTTATTTTACTTTAGAAGCAAAGATATTCTGAGATTGTCGTTTGTTCTTCCTCTTGCCAGACTCGGTCCTTGGGGGTAGGTTCCGCCGCAAGCCGTACCCTTAGTCTTTTCAGGTGGCCGTCTTCCCATGAAAGCGCGCGTCTTCGTGACTTTGAAGCCCGGGGTTCTGGACCCGCAGGGCAAGGCGATTGAGCATGCCCTCGGCTCCCTCGGTTTCTCCGGGGTGGAGGAGGTCCGCCAGGGCAAGCTGATCGAGTTGGACCTGAGCGAAAGCGACCCGGCCAAGGCCGAGGAAGCGCTCAAGGCCATGTGCGAGAAACTGCTCGCCAACACCGTGATCGAGAACTACAGGATCGAGCTGGAGGGGTGATGAAGGCGGCTGTCATCGTCTTCCCCGGATCCAACTGCGATCGCGATGTCTTCGTGACGCTCGCCAAGACCCCGGGGATCGAGCCCTTTTACGTCTGGCACAAGCAGGCGGACTTCGACAAAGCCGACCTGCTGGTGCTGCCTGGCGGCTTTTCCTTCGGCGACTACCTGCGCTGCGGCGCCATGGCCGCGCAGTCTCCGGTCATGAAGGAGGTGGTCAAGCGCGCCAAGGCGGGCGTGCCCACGGTCGGGATCTGCAACGGCTTCCAGGTGCTCTGCGAGTCGGGGCTGCTGCCGGGCGTGCTGATGCGCAACGCCAACCTGAAGTTCGTCTGCCGCGATGTGCACCTGCGCGTGGAGAACAGCCAGACGGTCTTCACCAGCCGTTACGAGGGCGGAGAGGTGATCCGCATCCCGGTCGCCCACCACGACGGCAATTACTTCATCGATGAAGCGGGGCTGAAGGGCTTGCAGGACCGCGATCAGATCGCCTTCCGCTATGTCTCGGCGGGCGGCGCGGAAGAGCCGGAGGCGAACCCCAACGGCTCGCTCGCCAACATCGCGGGCGTCTTCAACGAGGAAAAGACGGTCCTGGGCCTCATGCCCCACCCCGAGCGGCTTTCCGACCTCGCGCTCGGCGGCGCCGACGGCCAGCCGCTGTTCGACAGCCTGGCGGGGGCTCTGGCATGACCATGACCGATGCGCCCATCACGCCGGAGATCGTGGCCGATCACGGCCTCTCGCCCGAGGAGTACGAGCGCGTCCTGGAGATCATGGGCCGCGAGCCGAACCTGCTGGAGCTTGGCATCTTCTCGGTCATGTGGTCCGAGCACTGCTCCTACAAGTCCTCCAAGCGCTGGCTGAAGACGCTGCCGACGAGCGGCCCGCAGGTCATCCAGGGCCCCGGCGAGAACGCGGGCGTGGTCGACATCGGCGACGGGCAGGCGGTGATCTTCAAGATCGAGAGCCACAACCACCCGAGCTTCATCGAGCCCTATCAGGGCGCGGCCACCGGGGTAGGCGGCATCCTGCGCGACGTCTTCACCATGGGCGCGCGGCCCATCGCCAACCTCAACGCGCTGCGCTTCGGCGACCCCAGCCACCCCAAGACGCGCCACCTGCTGGCCGGCGTGGTGGCGGGCATCGGCGGCTATGGCAACTGCGTGGGCGTGCCAACCGTGGGCGGAGAGGTGAACTTCCATCCGGCCTATAACGGCAACATCCTGGTCAACGCCATGACCGTGGGTCTCGCCGACAGCGACAAGATCTTCTATTCCAAGGCGACCGGCATTGGGAATCCGGTGGTCTACGTCGGCTCCAAGACCGGGCGCGACGGCATTCACGGCGCGACCATGGCCTCCGCCGAGTTCGACGAGGACTCCGACGAGAAGCGCCCCACGGTCCAGGTCGGCGACCCCTTCACGGAGAAGCTGCTGATCGAAGCCTGCCTGGAGCTGATGGCCACCGACATGATCGTGGCGATCCAGGACATGGGCGCGGCGGGGCTCACCTCCTCCTCCTTCGAGATGGCCTCCAAGGGCGGGACCGGCGTGGAGCTCAACCTTTCGGCGGTGCCTTGCCGGGAGGAGGGCATGGTGCCCTACGAGATGATGCTCTCCGAAAGTCAGGAGCGCATGCTGATGGTCCTGAAGCCCGGCCGCGAGGAGGAAGCGCGCGCCATCTTCGAGAAGTGGGACCTGGACTTCGCGGTGATCGGTAAGCTGACCGACACGGGCCGCATGGTCCTGACCTTCGAGGGCGAGGTGGTCGGCGAGCTGCCGATCGACCCCTTGGCCGAGGCCAGCCCCGAATACGACCGCCCCTGGGAACCGACTCCCGCGCCCGCCGTTCTGGACGCCGGCCAGGTGCCCGAGCCCGAGAACTATGGCGAGGCTCTCCTGACCCTGCTGGGCTCGCCTGATCTCGCCTCGCGGCGCTGGGTCTGGGAGCAATACGACCACATGGTCATGGGCGACACGGTGATCCGGCCCGGCGGCGACGGGGCGCTGGTGCGGGTCCACGGCACGGAAAAGGGCCTGGCCGTCACCACCGACTGCGCGCCGCGCTACTGCCTCGCCGACCCGCAGACCGGGGGCGCCCAGGCCGTGGCGGAGGCCTATCGCAACATCTCGGCGACCGGCGCCAAGCCGCTGGCGGCCACCAACAACCTCAACTTCGGGAACCCGCAGCGCAAGCGGATCATGGGCCAGCTCGTCGGCTGCGTGAAGGGCATGGGGGAGGCTTGCGCCGCCCTCGACACCCCGATCGTCTCCGGCAACGTCTCGCTCTACAACGAGACCAACGGGCAGGGGATTCTTCCCACGCCGGTGATCGGCATGGTCGGGCTGCTCGACGACATCTCGCGCCACGGCGTGGCTGCGTTCCTGGATGAGGGCGAAAGCGTCTATCTGATCGGCAAGACCGAAGGCCACCTCGGCCAGTCGCTGTACCTGCGCGAGCTGTACGGCCGGGAGGAGGGCGCGCCCCCGCCGGTCGACCTGGAGGCCGAGGCCAAGGCCGGCGGTCTGGTGCGCGAGGCCATCGCCCAGGGGCTCGTGAAGAGCTGCCACGACCTCTCCGACGGCGGCCTTCTGGTGGCTTTCGCCGAGATGGCGCTGGCGGGCGGGACCGGCGCGGAACTGGACCCGGCGGCGGCGGGGGAGACCCCACTGCACGCATGGTTGTTTGGCGAGGATCAGGCGCGTTATCTTGTCTCCACACGCGACGGCGAAGCGCTGGAGGCTTTGGCGAAGCAGTTTGGTGCGCCGCTCACCCGGGTGGGGCGTACCGGCGGTGCTTCGTTGACAGTCACCGGACGCTTCACCATATCGCTGGACGAGGTAAAGAAGCGGCACGAGGGCTGGTTGCCCGCTTACATGCAGGGTGAGCTTTAGGCCCGGAAACGAGCCAGCCGGTAAGGCCAGACAGGAAGGACCAGTATCGACCCATGCCCATGAACCCCTCTGAGATCGAAACGCTGATCAAGGATGGCATTCCCGACGCCAGCGTAACCATCGAGGACCTGCGTGGTGACGGCGATCACTACGCCGCCTACGTCGTGTCCGAGGCCTTCCGGGGCAAGTCCCGGGTGCAGCAGCACCAGATGGTCTATCAGGCGCTCCAGGGACGCATGGGCAACGAATTACACGCCTTGGCGCTGCAGACCTCTGCGCCCGAGGCCTGAGCCAGAACGAGCCTACGAGGAAAAGGAGTTAGGCAAACCATGAGCAATCCGGTTTTCGAGCGGATCCAGCAGGATATCGACGGCAACGAGGTCGTGCTCTTCATGAAGGGCACCCCGGTCTTCCCGCAGTGCGGCTTCTCCGCCGCCGTGGTGCAGGTCTTGAGCCACCTGGGCGTGCGCTTCAAGGGCATCAACGTGCTGGACGACCCCGGCCTGCGCCAGGGCATCAAGGACTTTTCCAGCTGGCCGACCATCCCGCAGCTTTACGTGAAGGGCGAGTTCGTCGGCGGCTGCGACATCATCCGCGAGATGTTCCAGTCCGGCGAGTTGCAGGAACTGCTCGACAAGAAGGGCGTGCAGAACCAGCCGGCCGCCTGACGGGGGGCGATCATCACGGCAAGGGACCGAAGGGCCGGCCGCTCTAAAAGAGAGCGCCGGCCTTTTTTCCGTTCTTGGAAAGGACGCGGCCATGAAACTGAAGCGCCTGGATCACGTGAACATCCGCACCGGCGACCTGGCCGGCCTTACCGCTTTCTACGGCGGCCTGCTGGGTCTGGATAAAGGGGCGAGGCCTCCCTTTGGCGTGGGCGGGGTCTGGCTCTATCTGGGCGACCAGGCCGTGGTCCACCTCATTGAGGTGGACAGCACGCCGGATGCCCCGACCCCGCGCGTCGAGCACTTCGCCTTCATGGCCGAGGGGCTGGAGGAGACCAAGGCGCGCCTGGACGGCGCCGGGCAGGCCTTCCGCGAGGTCTTGGTGCCGGGCTACGGCTGGACCCAGATCTTTCTGCGCGACCCCGACGGCAACAACGTCGAGCTTACCTTTACCGAGACAGGCGAGGCCCGAGAGGAGGCAAGGCGCCGCCCATCCTTCGAGACGCGGACCTTCGTCCGCTCCTCAGGATGAGGAGGAGCCCCCGCGCCAAATCTCACCTGGAGGAAGCAAGGCGCCGCCCATCCTTCGAGACGCGCCCTAAGGCGCTCCTCAGGATGAGGAGGAGCCCGCGCCAAACCTCATCCTGAGGAGGTCCCGAAGGGGCCGTCTCGAAGGATGGGCGGCGCTTTGCGGTGAACCGGACGCGCTAGCCGCCCGGGCCCGGTTCCCAGCCGTCCGGGGCCATCTCGAAGCCTGAGAACTCGAAAGCCGGGGCGACGGTGCAGCCGCAGAGGCTCCAGCCGCCGAGGGGGCGGGCGGATTGCCAGACCTTGGGTGCGATCACGCAGTGCGGGGACTCGCCCGCCGCGATGTCGCTGCCCAGAAGGACACGCTCGACCCCTGCGCCGTCCGGGGAAAGCAGCAACTCCAGCGGCCCGCCGGCGTAGTGGTGCCAGACCTCCGTCGCATCGGTCACCCTGTGCCAGCGGGACTGCTGGCCGGCTTCCAGCAGATAGTAGATCTGGGTCAGGCTGCCGCGCCCGCCGTCCGCGGGGGCGTCGCGGTGGGTCTCAGCATACCAGCCGCCTTCCGGGTGCGGCTGGAGCGAAAGGCGCTCGATCAGGCTCGTCGGGTCGGTCATGGCGGCAAGTTTGCCCAGCTTGCGCGCAAAAGAAAACCGGCCCTCGCGAGGGCCGGCTTCCTGTTTGTTCCGGTGGGTGTCTGTAACCGCAGGTCAGCTCGAATAGAACTCGATGACCAGGTTGGGTTCCATGTGGACCGGGTAGGGCACGTCGGCCAGCTGCGGGCCGCGCACGAAGCGCGCCTTCATCTGGTTGTGGTCCACCTCGATGTAATCGGGAACCTCGCGCTCCGGAGAGCCGCTGGCCTCCAGGACCAGCGCCATCTGGCGCGACTTCTGCTTCACCTCGATCACATCGTCGTCCTTGACCATGTAGGAGGGGATGTTGACCTTCTTGCCGTTCACCAGGACGTGGCCGTGGTTGACGAACTGGCGCGCGGCGAACACGGTCGGCACGAACTTCGCGCGGTAGACCACGGCGTCCAGGCGGCGCTCCAGGATTTCGATCAGGTTCTCGGCGGTGTTGCCCTTGCGGCGATCGGCGGCGTCGAAGTACTTGCGGAACTGCTTCTCGCCGATGTTGCCGTAGTAGCCCTTCAGCTTCTGCTTGGCCATCAGCTGGGTGCCGAAGTCGGTCGGCTTGCGGCGGCGCTGGCCGTGCTCGCCGGGACCGTATTCGCGCTTGTTGATCGGGCTCTTGGGGCGGCCCCAAAGGTTGACGCCGAGACGGCGGTCAATTTTGTACTTGGAATTCAGACGCTTACCCATGGCAGCGTATCTCCTCTTCATTCGAGAGTGTTGTTGTCCCGGTAGTCCGTCCGAGGTCTTTCTCGGCGGCGGGGAACGGCTTCACGAGGCCGGCCCACATTCCCGGAAATGCTTTGTGCGCGCGGGACTATAGGGATTCCGCGCCCTTTGTCAAACCTCGGATTGCCCGCTTACTGCACCGTCGAGGGGGCGGGGGCGTCGCCGGGGCCGGTCTCGGGCAGGACGCCGAGGCGGCGGGCGACTTCCTGATAGGCCTCCTCGATGCCGCCCAGGTCGCGGCGGAAGCGGTCCTTGTCCATCTTCTCGCCGGTCTTGATGTCCCAGAGGCGGCAGGAATCGGGGCTGATCTCGTCGGCCAGGACGATGCGCATCTCCTCCGCGCCCTCCTCGCCGACCCAGAGGCGGCCGAACTCCAGCTTGAAGTCCACCAGCTTCAGCCCGATGCCGTGGAACAGGCCGGAGAGGTAGTCGTTGACGCGCACGGTCATGGCGACGATCTCGTCCAGCTCCTGCGGGGTCGCCCAGCCGAAGGCCAGCACGTGCTCCTCGGCCACCAGCGGGTCGCCCAGCTCGTCTGACTTGTAGCAGTACTCGATGATGGTGCGGGGCAGGGGCGTGCCTTCCTCCATCTTGAAACGCTGGGCGAAGGACCCGGCGGCAATGTTGCGCACCACGATCTCCAGCGGGACGATCTCCACCTGACGGACCAGCTGCTCGCGCATGTTGAGCCGGCGGATGAAGTGCGTGGGTATGCCCATCTCGCTCAGGTGGGTCATGATCAGCTCGGAGATGCGGTTGTTCAGCACCCCCTTGCCGGTGATGGTGCCGCGCTTCTGGGCGTTGAAGGCCGTGGCGTCGTCCTTGAAGTACTGGACGATGGTGCCGGGTTCCGGACCCTCGTAGAGGACCTTGGCCTTGCCTTCGTAGAGGCGCTTGCGTCGCATGGGCTCGTTCATCCTTCCCCTGGGCGGATGGGCGTTAGGCTTGATCTTCGCACTGATAGTGCCGCGATTGCTATAGCGCAAGGGCCTCAAAGCCCGCGGCTTCCGGCATGCCCGGGCAGAAGAGCCAGCGGGGTTTGACCTCTGGGTCCTCCGGCAGGGCGATCAGGGAGGAGGAGACGGTCTGGAATCCATTGTCCAGCTCCACCGTCATGGCGCCGCCGGGCCCGGCGTCCTCGTCGTGCGCCCGGCTTGACAGCAGCGCCTGCCAGTCGGCCCAGTCGCCGGCGTCGGGATCGGGCGCCCGGGCGGCCTCGAACAGCGGGCGGTAGCGCGCGATGCGCGGGCTCTGGGTATCGTTCAGGTCGCGCGCGGTCAGGATGGAAAGACCGTCAGGAAACGCCTGCCGCTCGACCAGGGCGCCCTCGCCCCGCAGCGTCAGCCACCAGGCCTCGCGCGCATCGGCCACCACCAGGTTGAAGCCCCGGTAGGCCTCCGGGTTGATGTCGGCCAGCGCCTCGGCCGCCGTGCGCGCCTCGGCGTGGTCCAGAGCTTCCAGCACCAGTTCGCCCCGGCTGCGCTTGCCCGCCTGCGGCCCCAGCGTGCCGTAGCGGTTCAAGACGGCGGCGACGACGCCGTCCTTGTTGATCCCCAGCCAGCTTCCGCCCGAAAGCCGATCGCGCCCGGCCAGCACCTCCGGCCTGTCGGACCAGTGCCGGGCGGGCGGGTCCCAGGGCCGGTCCTTCATCTCGTCGCGGTTGGCGGCGAGGAGCAGCGGCCAGTCGTGGCCGGGGCGGCGGAGGAGGACCAGGGTGCACATGACGGCGGGCGGGTTTCCTATCGGATGGGAAGCGGTATAAAAATGCCTTCCGTGAGAGGCTGCTGGGGGTAGAGGGAGCGGCTCAGAGAGGCTATAAGCTACAGCAAAGCGACACCATTGGGACAAAGAGGGAGCCTGTAAAGCCCATGAACAGCTTCAGCGACCGCGAAAAGGCGTTCGAGGACAAGTACAAGCACGATCAGGAACTGCAGTTCAAGGTCGAGGTGCGCCGCAACAAGCTCCTGGGCCTCTGGGCCGCCGAGCTGCTGGACAAGAAGGGCGAGGATGCCGACGCCTACGCCAAGGAGGTCATCTCTTCCGACTTCGACGAGCCCGGCGACGACGACGTGCTGCGCAAGGTCCTGGGCGACCTGACCGATGCCGGCGTGGACTTCAGCGAACACCGCCTGCGCAACAAGATGGACGAGCTGCTCTCCATCGCCAAACAGCAGGTGATGACGGAGTAGGCTTGGCCTCGCCTCTTTGCTGGGAAGACAGGAAAGCGCCGGAGTGATCCGGCGCTTTTTCCTTTAGCTCTGTTGCTCAGGCGGCTGGGTCCGTGGTCTCCAGCCTCGGATCGCCGCCGAGGCCGCGCACGAGCTCCATGGTCTCCTCCGCGGCGGCGTCGAGTTCTTCGGCGTCGCGGCCGCGCAGCACCAGGGCTGTCCCGAAGTTTCCGGCCTTAAAGGAGGGATAGCTGCCGATCTGGAGGTCGGGGTGGCGGCTTTGGATTTCACCCAGCCCTTGGGCGATCGCGCCCTCCGGCAGGTTGGAGACCACGGTGCGCGAGAGCACCGGCGCCCCGCCGGTCAGGCCGCCCGCGATGCCGTCGAACATGGCCTGCATGATCTTCGGCACGCCCGCCATGACATGGACGTTCGCGATCCGGAAGCCGGGCGCGGCGCTGACCGGGTTGCCGATCAGCGTTGCGCCTTCCGGCGTGCGCGCCATGCGCAGCCGCGCCTCGTTCAGCATGCCGGGTTCGTAATGCGCCTCCAGGATCGCGCGGGCCTCTGGGTTCTCGATCAGCGGCACCTCGAAGGCCTTGGCCACGCAGCCGGCGGTGATGTCGTCATGGGTCGGGCCGATCCCGCCGGTCGTGAAGACGTAGGTGAAGCGGCTTGAGAAGTCCCGCACCGCCTTCACGATGGCGTCTTCCACGTCCGGGATGACGCGGGCCTCCAGAACGACGATGCCCATGGCGTGAAGGCGCTCTCCCAGGAAGGGCAGGTTCACGTCCTTCGTGCGCCCTGAGAGGATCTCGTTGCCGATCACCAGGATGCCGGCGGTGATGTCCTTGGACTGGGGCATGGTCGCCGCGGGCCGCCCGGCCTACTCGACGGCGAAGCCGCGGCGCTGCATGCACTGGCGGAAGAGGCTGTCGCGGCGGCGTTCGTACTCGTAGGGCTTCAACTGCTGGCGGAAGTTGCCATAGTCGCCGCCGATGCCGGTGCGGCCATAGCGCCCGCTGATGTCCTGATCGATCTGCTGGTCGGCGCGCACCTGGGACTGGGCGTAGCTGTAGCACTGCTCGTAGGCGGCGGCGCGCTCCGGGTCCACCTGATCCGCGGGGATCGGCTCGCCCTCGGTGGCCGCCGGCGGGGCGGAGGTCTCGCCGTCGGTCAGCGGCGGCGTGCCCCGCTCGTGCTTTTCCGTCTGTGCGCAGCCGGCCGCGAGAACCAGCAGCAGGACGGCGAGCGGGCGGAAAAAGGGGACCTGGACCATGCGGTACTCCGGTTGTCTTGCGCTTGCGCGCGGGCGTTTTGCGCTGCAATAGATTGCAAGCTTAATTTGAAGCCCTTTACGGAACGTTGCAAGAGCGGGGCGCGCGGTGCATCTTCTGGGCCCATGCAACTCCCCGCTCCCCTGATCCCCGCGCGCCTGATACGGCGCTACAAGCGCTTTCTGGCCGACGTCCTTCTGGAGGAAGGTCAGGGGGCCGCGCGCGAGACCACGGTGCTTTGCCCCAATCCCGGCCGCATGATCGGGCTGGATGCGCCGGACAGCCGCATCTGGCTTTCGCGTTCGGACAACCCCAAGCGCAAGTATGCCCTGACCTGGGAGCTTTCGGACCTGCCGGGCGGCCTGGTGGGGATCAACACCAACCTGCCCAACGGCATCGCCGCCGAGGCGCTGGAAAAGGACCGCATCGAAGACCTGCGCGGCTATGAGAGTCACAGGCGCGAGGTGCGCTACGGCGCGAACAGCCGCGTCGATTTCCTTTTGGAGTCGCCGGGGCGCGCGCCCTGTTACCTGGAAATCAAGAACTGCCACCTGATGCGCGAGCCGGGGCTGGCCGAGTTCCCCGACGCCGTGACCGCGCGGGGGCTGAAGCATCTGGAGGAGCTGGGGAACATGGTGGAGCAGGGCGCGCGCGCCGTCATGCTCTATGTGGTGCAGCGAGAGGACTGTGCGCGCTTCGCCCCGGCCGGCGACATCGACCCGGCCTATGCCGAGGGTCTGACGCGGGCCAAGGCGCGGGGCGTGGAGATGCTGGCCTATTCCTGTAAGCTCAGCCGCAGCGAAATCTTTTTGGACAAGCCGTTAGAGACCCTTATTTAGTAAGCAATCCGGGGCATCCCCCGACGAGAGTGAGAGAAATACCGAGGCATGAACCAATACGCGATTCAGGAACTGCGCACGCCCGAGGGGCGCATTCCCCTCTACGGCGACGAGGGCTTCGAGGGCATGCGCCGCGCAGGCCGCCTGGCCGCAGAGACGCTGGACTTCATCACCCCGCACGTTCAGGTGGGCGTGACGACCGAGGCGCTGGACAAGCTCTGCCACGATTTCATCCTGGAGCACGGCGCCATTCCCGCGCCGCTCAACTACAAGGGTTTCCCGAAGTCGATCTGCACCTCGATCAACCACGTGATCTGCCACGGCATCCCGACCGACGAGAAGACGCTGCGCGACGGCGACATCCTGAACATCGACGTGACCGTGATCCTCGACGGCTGGTACGGCGACACCTCGCGGATGTTCACCGTGGGCAAGCCCAAGCTGCTGGCCCAGAAGCTGATCGACGTCACCTATGACTGCATGATGAAGGGGATCGAGGTCGTGCGCCCCGGCGCCACCCTCGGCGACGTGGGGGCTGCGATCCAGGCGCATGCCGAATCCAACCGCTTTTCCGTGGTGCGCGACTTCTGCGGCCATGGCCTGGGGCGGGTCTTCCACACCGCGCCCTCGGTGCTGCACTACGGACGCCAGGGACAGGGCATGAAGCTGGAAGAGGGCATGTTCTTCACCATCGAGCCCATGATCAACGTCGGCAAGCCCGACGCCATCATCCTGCAGGACGGCTGGACGGCGGTGACCCGCGACAAGAAGCTCTCGGCGCAGTTCGAGCACTCCTTGGGCGTGACCGCGGACGGCTGCGAGATCTTCACGCATTCTCCTAAGCAGTGGAGCAGACCGCCCTACGACTGAGACAAAGGGGAGAAACCAAGAGGGGGCCAGCGGTGGCGGAGAAAAAAGACCTCAGAGAGGCACCGCACTACTTCGGACACCGGCAAAGACTGCGCGAACGCTTCCTGGAAAGCGGCGGTGGAGGCTTGGCCGACTACGAGGTCATCGAATTGCTGCTGTTCGGCGCGAAGGCGCGCGGTGACGTAAAGCCGCTCGCCAAGGCGCTGCTGCGCGAGTTCGGCAGCCTCGCCGGCGTGCTTTCCGCAAAGCCCGAGGAACTGGCCCGCGTCAAGGGCATGGGCGAGGCCTCGGTCGCCGCCCTCAAGATCGTGCAGGAAGCAGCGCTGAGGCTGGCGCGCCAGGAAAGCCGCGAAGGCCCCATCCTCTCCTCCTGGGACAAGGTGCTGAACTACCTGCGCATCGTGCTGGCCGAGGAGAAGGTGGAGCGCTTCCACCTCCTGTTCCTGGACCGCAAGAACCGCCTGATCGCCGACGAGGAGCAGCAGCGCGGCACGGTCGACCACACGCCGGTCTACCCGCGCGAGGTGGTCAAGCGCGCCCTGGAGCTGGGCGCCTCGGCCATCATCCTGGTGCACAACCACCCCTCGGGCGATCCCACCCCCTCCAAGGCCGACATCGCCATCACCCGCGAGATCGCCGAAGCCGCCGCCAAGCTCGGCATAGAAGTCCACGACCACATCATCATCGGCCGCAAGGGCCACAATTCCCTGAAGTCGCTCGGGCTGTTTTAAGCTGCCCCCACCTTGACTCCCAAGCCCCTCCCGCGCTTCTTAGGCGGCGGTTGATCCGCCGTCCTTTTGAGTCCCTGGGAGCCTGCCCATGATCCCGCGTTATTCCCGTCCCGAGATGGTCGCCATCTGGGAGCCCGAGAACAAGTTCCGCATCTGGTTTGAGATCGAGGCGCACGCCTGCGACGCGCAGGCCGAGCTGGGCG
>JARRJC010000050.1 GCA_037379885.1 Limibacillus sp. | reverse complement strand
TGCCGCCGGCCATCTGAAAGGCCGCGAACCAGCAATGAGTCAGCACCACGCAAAGCGCCAGCACCAATCTGAGAATGGCTAGCCTGCTGTACATGCGCCCACCCTTATCACGCCTTTGGATAACTAAAGGTGAAGAAACAAGGCTCTTTTCAGCCTTCCCCACCAATGCAGCCAGCAGGGAGGCATTAATTCTTCTACTCGTTATGATCGTTTTTAAGATAATAAGAAATGTAATGATGATAATAAATGCCAAACCTTCAGAGTTCCGGAACCACGCATGGAATTTTCTCGAAAGCAACGTCAGAGTCTGCTCTGGGTGTTGGCCTTGCAGTTCGGGACTCTGCTGATCCTCTACCTTGTCTATCTCAACCTCCAAGACGGGTTGATACTCACCAAGGATTTCAGCGTATTCTACAGCACCGCAAAGTATGTGGCCGCCCCCTTCGCGGGCGTGGAGGCTCTCTACGACCAGAGGTTCTTCTTCGACTACATGGCGCAACAGGCGCCCGGCGCCGACAGTCTTCCCCTACGCTACCCGCCAACGCTGCTGTTCACGATCATCCCGCTGAGCCTCTTCGACGATCCGATCCTCGCCTACTGCTTTCTATGCGCAGCGAGCATGCTCTTGTGCAGTATGGCGGCCTACGGACTCTGCAGGCATCGCGTCGCCTTGGCGTTTTTGGTGTTCCCACTCATCAGCATCACGGTCTGGCACGGGCAGGTCACGGCACTGCTCCTGCTGCCGCTCGCCGCCGGGCTGATGCTTTTGGGGCGCCATCCGGTCGCGGCTGGATTGTGCTTTGCGCTTGTGACCGTCAAACCGCAACTGGCGCTGCTGATCCCCTTTGCGCTGCTGGGCGGCGGCCAGATACGCGCCTTCGCCGCCATGGTGGGCGGCGTCATCGCGCTTTTCCTGGCCACGGCCCTGCTGTTCGGGCCGGCGGCGTGGGTCGCGTTCATACAGACCATGCTGCATCTGCCCCAAGACCTGGAGAGCGGCCAGAACGACAACTGGAAGCACATGATCACGCTCTACGCCTTCGCCAAGCTCTTCGATCTACCGCAAATAATCGCTCTGTCCGCGCAGGTCGCGGCCGCCACGATCTCGGCGCTCGTGGTGTTCCTGGTCTGGCGGCTCTACGCCCCCGCCCCCGCCGCCAAGGCCGCCGTGCTCGTCGTGGGCGGGCTTCTCGCAACCCCCTATGCCTATGGCTACGACCTGCTCTTGCTGCTGGCGCCGACCGCTGTCATCGCAAGAGAGATCATCGAAGGTCCGCACCGCCGCGCGGACAGAGTTCTGGTCGCGCTGATCTGGTTCGCGCCGCCCTTCCTGCTCTTGCTGTCCAGCGGGCTGGCGATCCCCTACTGGCCGATCCTGCTGACCGGTTTGCTGTTCTGGATCGTGCGCGAGACCTATGTCGATCAGGGCAGTTGCTTCTACCACGGCGCCGCTGAGCTGGAAAAGCAGGGCGCTGCCGTAAACGCCCGGCTGCGCTAGCCGGATCGCATCCCCCCGCGCCCTAAGACGCCCTCCAGGCGGCCAGCGCCCGGTCGATGAACGCATCCGCAGCGCCGAGGAGCGCGCCCGGCTCGCGCAGCGCCGCCCAGTCCACCGGGGCATCCGTGGTCTCGGACAACTCATCCAGGAGATCGCGTTGGCCGGCGAGCGCCCTCTGGCAGGCGGCCTTCACGGCGGCTTGCGCCTCGGCCCTGGGCAGGAACTCGCTGAGCGCAAAACTCGCGGCCTCGGCGTAGGGCAAGCCCCGCGCCGCCTCCAGGTTGGCGCGCATGCGCTCCCCTTGAACCTCAAGACCGGACAGGCAGGAAGTCGCCGCTTGCAAGGCCCCTCCCGTCGCGCACGCCAGGAGCGGCAGCGTCATCCATTCCAGGGTCCAGCCGGGGCCGCCACGCTCCTGCTCCTGCAAGGCGGCCTGATGCAGGGCCGATAGCTGAGCGGCGTTGAAACGGGCCAGGGCGATCAGGGATTCGGCGGAAATGGGATTGACCTTGTTGGGCAGGGTCGAGGACCCGCCGCCGCGAAGCCGCACTTCGCCAACCTCGCTCTGCGCGAGCAGGCTCAAGTCCAGGCCCATCTTGCCCAACGCGGCGGTTACTTGAGAAAGCCACCCGCCCAGTTCCAGTATCGCCTCGCGCCGGCTGTGCCAGGGCAGCGGCGCAACCGCGAGGTCGAGCCGGGCCGCAAGGCTGCGCTCGACCGCCTCGGCCCGGTCGCCCAGGACCGAAAGCGTGCCGACCGCGCCGCCGAAGGAAAGCCGCAAAAGACGCGGGCGGAGCTGGAAGAGTTGTTCGCGCAACTCGGTCAGGGACGCCAGCCAGCCCGCGGCCTTCAGCCCGAACGAGGTCGGGGCCGCCTGTTGGGAGCGCGTGCGCCCGAGCATGACCTGATGGCGTTCCCTGTCCGCCAGGTCCGCCAGTAAGGTGCCAAGGCCGGCCAGGCGCCCTTCATGGAGCGCCAGCAGATCGCGCAGCCGCAGCACGAGCGCGGTATCCATGACGTCCTGGGAGGTGGCGCCCCAGTGCACGTAGTGCGCCGCCTCCCCGCTGGCCGCCTCCCCACTGGCCGCCTCCCCGTTGGCCGCCCCTTCACCCACGGCCTCGCGCAGCGCGGCGACCAGGGCCGGGACCGGCAGTCCGTCGCGCTCGCTGCCTTCGGCCAGGCGCCCGGGTTCGATCTCCAGCGTCTCCGCGCTGTTCGCGATGGCGGCGGCGGCGGCCTTGGGAATCACGCCGCAGTCCGCTTCGGCGAGCGCCAGGGCCGCCTCGAAGCGAAGCATGGCCCGGATCTGCGCTGCATCCTGAAACAGCGCGCGGCTCCCCGAATCGCTGAGGAGGTTGCCAAAAAGCGCGCTGTCCAGAGGAGAGATACTCATGCCGGTCCGATCTGCGTCACTGTCCGGGAGGGCTCCCATCAAGGCTGGAAAGCGCCTGAATTCTCATTAATTTTCGGTCCCTCTGATATACGCATATGACAAAAACATGAAGCTTTCGCGAGTGGACTGCTTCATGATCCAGTTCGAGCGCCTGTGAGGGAAGACTTTTTAGTAGAGGCGCTCGAACGAGGGAAGAAGCCGGTCGGGGCGAGCCAGCCCCGGGCATGCCTGGAAGAATGGACCGCCGCCGAATAGGCAGCAGTCGCTTCCGCCGGCTATGAAAAAATGGAGGATCTGAACGTGAATGATGTCTTAGTGGTCGGGTTCGACGACACGGAGCAAGCCCACCGGGCGGTGGCGTTTGCCGCCGAAAGAGCCGGAAAGACGGATTGCTCGCTACACTTGGTTTTCGTGGTGGAGTGGTCGCCCTACAGCTTCCACACGCCCGAGGAGTTGGCCGAGCGTCATAAGCGGCGCGAAGAAGAACTGGAACGGGCCCACAGCCTCATCCAGCCGATCATGGCCAAGTTGAAGGATGCCGGCGTTTCCGCCACCTGCGAAGCGCGCCACGGCCATGCAGCGGAGCTGCTTTGCAGCATCGCCGAGGAAAAGAAGGCCTGCCAATTGATCATCGGGCGCACGAGCGGCTCTAGCTTCGCACAGCGCCTTCTAGGCGGCGTCGCCATCACCCTGGCGCAGGTTTCGCCCGTCCCGCTGACGATCGTTCCCTGATCATCCGCCATTCGACTTTCAACAGTCAGTTTTAAGGGGGGGAATCCCTAAAATGTTGAACCGTATTCTGGCTTCGGCCTTAGTCTTGCCTTTCATGGCCTCGCTGGCCCATGCCCAGGAAGGAGACGGCATCGACCAGGCGATCAGCAACGCTATCGCGCCTATCGTCAATCCCATCGTCAGCACGGTCTTCTACTCCGTTCCGGTGTTCGGAACGCAGTTTCCGCTGATCGTCGGCTGGCTGGTCGCCGCCGCCTTGATCTTCACCGTCTATTTCGGGTTCATCCAGTTCAGGGGCATCGGCCATTCGATCTCCCTGGTGAAGGGCGATTATCTCGATCCCAAGGACGCCGGTGAAGTGACGCCCTTCCAGGCGCTCGCAACGGCGCTTTCGGGCACGGTCGGCCTCGGCAACATCGCCGGTGTCGGCGTGGCCGTCTATCTGGGCGGCCCCGGCGCTACCTTCTGGATGATCCTGGCGGGCCTGCTCGGCATGGCCTCCAAGTTCACTGAATGTATCCTCGGCGTGCGCTACCGCAACGAATACGAGGACGGCACCGTTTCGGGCGGTCCGATGTACTACCTCTCCAAGGGCCTCTCGGAGGACGGCAAGGCCGCTTTCGGTAAGTTCCTGGCGATCTTCTTCTCGATCTGCTGCATCGGCGGCGCGCTGGGCGGCGGCAACATGTTCCAGGCCAACCAGTCCTTCGCTCAGATCTCCGGCCTCTTCCCGGTGATGGAAGGCAAGGGCTGGCTCTTCGGCATCGTCATGGCCGCCATCGTGGGCGCGGTCATCATCGGCGGCATCAAGTCGATCGCCCGCGTGACCGAGAAGATCGTGCCCGGCATGGCCATTCTCTATGTCGGCTCCGCGCTGATCATCATCATCATGAACATCGGTGCGGTGGGCGACGCCTTCTCGGCCATCATCACCGGCGCTTTCGCCCCGACGGCGGTTGCCGGCGGCGCCATCGGCGCCCTGATCCAGGGCTTCAAGCGCGCGGCCTTCTCCAACGAAGCCGGTATCGGCTCGGCCTCCATCGCCCACTCCGCGGTGCAGACCAAGCACCCGGTGACCGAGGGTTACGTGGCCCTGCTCGAGCCGTTCATCGATACGGTCGTCATCTGCACCATGACCTCGCTGGTGATCATCATCACCAACTCCTGGGTGCCGGACAGCGGCGTGACGGGCATCGCCCTCACCTCCAAGGCCTTCGAAGCCAACTTCTCCGGCTTCGGTTACCTGCTGGCGATCGCCGCCGTGCTCTTCGCCTTCTCGACCATGATCTCCTGGTCCTACTACGGCCTCAAGGCCTGGACCTACATGTTCGGTGAGGGCAAGGCCAAGGAGCTGGTCTTCAAGGCGATCTTCTGCGTCTTCGTGGTGATCGGCTCCTCCATGAGCCTGGGTCCGGTGATCGACTTCTCCGACGCCATGATCTTCGCCATGGCCATCGCCAACATCATCGGCCTCTACATGCTGATGCCGAAGGTGAAGGCGCTGCTGGCGGACTATCACCAGAAGCTGGCGAGCGGCGAGATCAAGAAGATCAAGTAAGCTCGCCCTACGACAAGACCCGAAAGAGGGGCGGCGCCGGCAAAGCGCCGCCCCTTTTCTTTCTCCGCGCCAAACAGCGGGGAAAGGAAGCGGGCCGCGGCCCATTCCTGCTTCACGCGAGACGAGGTGAGCCCCGCCAACAGGAGGACGCCCAGCAAGCAGGAGGCCAACCCGCTGGCTTTCCGGCGGGTTCACATCGCGGCCGGTGGAGCTGTAGAGCCCGTGGAGTAATCCCCTTCGCCCCTCGCAGTGTCCGCGAGAATCCTCCCCAGCGGCACCGTCGAATGGTCAGTGATCTCTTTTTCATGAGAGGAGCGGCCAAGATAACGAAAAATTAAATAAATTTTGAAAGTCTTTCTCGACAACCGAGGGGGACAGCGATGTCTATCAAAGGCTTTCTGCGCGACACGGAAGGGGCGGCTCTGGTCGAGTACAGCGTCTTGATTGGCATGGTGAGCGGCTGCGTTTTGGGCGTCATCTTCGCGATCTCGCTCTCTATGGAAGCCAATCTCGGCAATGTGAGCAATGCTCTGACTTCATCGAGCAATCCGGTCTCCATCGCCAACTCGGCCTTTGAGAGCGCGGACCAACAGGGTCCCGCATCATCGGAACAAGCCGAGACGTCGCTTGCCAACTCCAGCACCAGCTCCGGCGCAAACTCCGGCGCAAACTCCGGGAGCGATGGCGGTGGAGGCTGCGCCGGAAACAGTCAGTCCGGGAAGGGGAACAACTGCTCAAACCCCAACAAGAGCGCACGCAACCAGTGACGTTGTTGTTGGCCGAAGTGGATAAAGGCACGAGCGATCAGAACCAGATCTATGAGTAGATGACCCGTGAGGCGCTTTCCGAGGGCGGCGGGACTGGCCGCGCTCGGCTACCTTCCCGCCGACTTCGAGGGCTGGGAGAAGCTGCGCCCCTACGCTCGTAGACGCCTTCTTGGTCAGGCCATCGTCAGCCGGGGTTTCGCCTTGTGCACCCCTGCAAAGATCGGGCGCTAGACCGACAGCTGAACAGGACAGGCAGTTCAAAGCAGCGGCGACCGCTCTCAAGAAGCCCCGCTGATAGGGATGCTATGGGAAAAATCATTGAAAATATGGCGCGCCCGGGAAGACTCGAACTCCCAACCTTCTGATCCGTAGTCAGACGCTCTATCCAATTGAGCTACGGGCGCATTGCCGAGGCGGGCTGGCCGGCGGGCCGTCCCTTGAGGCGGCGGAGTGATAGCAGAAGGCCCCGGCCTCGGCAAGGGCGGAAATCGCCTTTTCCGGCGCTGATAGATTGTCGTTTTGTCGCGTATCGCTTAAGCTTTCTTCCCGCAGTGAGGGAAGTGACGAGGGCGACTGTCCTGATGCCCCTTTTTCTGCACCCGCCCGGCGCTCGGCGCTTGGCGCACAAAAAGGCGACGGTCGCCTGCGAGCGGCCGCGGGACCAGCGGAACCAGACGGCAAAGCGACCTTTAAGGGGGCCACTCTCATGAAATGCACAATTCGCGGCGCGGCGCGCGCCCTTCTCTTCTCCGCCAGCGCCCTGGCGGTTGCCACGGCGGGCACAGCTCTTCCCCGCGCAGCCCAGGCGGCGACGAACTTCCTGGTCATGATGGATGTCTCCAACTCCATGTGGGGGCAGATCGAAAGCCGCCCCAAGATCGACATCGCCCGCGAGGCGCTGGAGGGCATCCTCGCCGAGGTCGGCGGCGAGACGGAGCTGGCCCTGATGGCCTACGGCCACCGCAGCAAGGACGACTGCCAGGACGTGGAGCTTCTGGTGCCCTTCGGAGCGGGCGGCGCGGATCAGCTGCGCGCCTCGATCGCCGGGCTGCAACCCACCGGCAAGACGCCCATCGCCTATAGCCTGGAGCAGACCCTTGCGGCCTTCGAAGGCCGTTTGGAGGAGAACAACAACGTCGTGCTGATCTCCGACGGCATCGAGACCTGCGAAGGCGACCCCTGCGCCGTGGCCGCCACCCTGCGCGAGCGCGGCGTCAATCTCCGGGTCCATGTCGTGGGCTTCGACGTGGACGAGGAAGCCAAGGCGCAGCTCGGCTGCATCGCGGAGAAGGGCGGCGGCGCCTACTACGACGCCGCCAACGCCGGAGAGCTGAACGAGGTTCTGGAGCAGGTCCGCGTCGTGGCCGAGGCGCCCGCCGAGGTCATGACCGACGCGGCCCCGCAGGTCGCCCAAGCCGACGCCCCCATGACCGACGCCCCCATGACCGAGGTCTTCTTCGACGACTTCGAGAGCGACAATGGCGACGTCGCCGCGCACTGGCTCGTGCAGAACCCCGACCCCGAGGCCTACATCGTGGAGGCCGGGGAGCTGCTGATGCTGTCATCGCAGGCGCAGTCGCTGGCCGAAAAGCAGGTCTCAAACCTGATGCTGCTCGATCAGCCCCTGCCGCGCGGGGACTGGGTGATCACCGCCCAGATGACCGTCGAGTTCCAGACCGGACAGGAAGACGCCTTCATCGGGGTCTATGACAGCGGGCAGGACTACATGGTGGGCATCCTCCGCTCGACCGTCTGCGGTCATTGGAGCGACCGGGTCTGCGGCCAACTGGTCGGCTACAAGCAGAGCCCGCGCGACACCAGCAGCTTCAGCGAGACCTTCTGGAACGAGCAGTTCCAGGTCGAGGGCTACGACTTCGGAACCCGAATCGCCGAGTACCCCAATCCGCTTCAGGTGCGGCTGAAGAAGGAGGGCCGCACCTATACCTTCGGGCTGCGTGTCCCGGGCTACGAAGAGGTTGGCCAGGAACCCGGCAAGGAGGCCTACAACAAGCCGCCCTACACCGATTGGTTCGACCTGGAAGCCTTCACCGTCCTGCGTCTGAAAGGGCAACTGGCTCTTGGCTTCACCCAACGCAAGGATCAGGGCGGGGAGAGCGTCGTGCTGTTCGACTGGGTCAAGATCGAGACGCCCTAGGCGCGGACGATGGCATGACGGGACCGGCCAGAGCCGGGCCCCGGGTCCGGGGCTGCCGGCCCATCAACGCCGGCTCCTCAGCGCCGCCGCTTCTTCAGCGGCGACGGCTCAGGGGGATGCTCGCCGTCGGCTCCAGGTCCCAGGGGAAGAGGATCCAGGTGTCCTGGCTGACCTCGGTCACGAAGGTGTCGACCACCGGACGTCCGGCGGGCTTTGCGTAGACCGTGGCGAAGTGGGCCTTGGGCAGCATGGCGCGCACCGCCTTGGCGGTCTTGCCGGTGTCCACCAGGTCGTCGACGATGATCCAGCCCTCGCCGTCATGCCCCTCGATGCCTTTCAGGATGTTCATCTCGCCCTGGGTGCGGTCATCGTAGCTGGCGCTGCAGACCGTGTCGATCAGGCGCACCTCCAGCTCGCGGGCGACGATGGCCGAGGGCACCAGTCCACCGCGCGTGATTGCGATCACGCCCTTGGGCTGCGGCAGCTCCAGGAGACGCCAGGCCAGGGCCTTTGAATGACGGTGCAGTTCTTCCCAGGAAACCGGGAAGGTCTTCTGCGCTTCATGCTCGCTCATTTTGGGTCGAATCTCGTCTTCAGGGTTTGCCGGAAGCCCGATATAGCATCACCGCAGATAGATGTGCACCTCGTTTACCGTCACCGCCGGGCTTACGGTGGAGGCGAGCGAGAGGTCGGCCGGCTGAAGCCCGAGGTCGAGCAGCGTGCGGTAGACCTGCTCGCCGCGCTGGCGGCCCCGCCGGGCGAGGTCGGCGACCTGCTCCTCGCTGCCGATGGAGGGCGAAACCGCGACCACGTCGAAACCGGCGCCGGGCCGCGCTGCGCGGACCTTCTCCACGACCTGGCCCAAGGGACCGCCGTAGGCGACTTCGGGCTGGTCGAAGCGGATGATCACGAGCGGCGCGTTTTCCGGCTGCGCTTCCCGTTCGCCGCCGCTGGCCTGCACCACGCCGGTCGAGCTGACGGTGATCTGGCCCTGGCTTTCCTCGAAGAGGCGTTCGTTGGAGTAGGCGCAAGCGCCCAGCATCCCGAGGAGAACCAGGAGCGAAAAAGAGCGGCGGAGCGGGTTGATGCGGCGAATGATCGGCATGGCGGTAGGTCTGCTGTCCCCCGGGAGAATTCTCTGGCCTCTAAGGCCCTTGTCTTTAGCCTCTAAGGCCCTTGTCTTTCGGGGCGCCGCCCCCCTGGCGCCGGACCCCGGATTCGAACCTTGCGCGAGATACTATCGGCTCGCACTCGCGGCCACAAGCGCGTGCGGCCTCAAGCCTGCGCGCTCGCGCCCTTAAGGGAGCCGACCTGGGGCGGCTCCATCGCAAACAGGATGCTGTGCGCCGCATCCTGACAAGATGGACCGCCCCGGCAGGTGCGACAAACCGCGCTTGTGGTTGGGGCCTCCTCCCGGCGGCCTCTTTTGAAATGAACGCTGCTTTCACCCCGGGGAACATCATGGCCAAAAGCGATATCGAAATTGCCCGCGAAGCCTCCATGCAGCCGATCACCGACATCGGTGAGAAGCTCGGCATTCCCGCCGACGCGCTGCTTCAGTACGGCCCGCACAAGGGCAAGCTCTCCTTCGACTTCATCAATTCGCTGCAGGACAAGCCCGACGGCAAGCTGATCCTGGTGACGGCGATCACGCCGACCCCGGCGGGCGAGGGCAAGACCACCACGACGGTCGGCCTCGGCGACGGCCTGAACGCCATCGGCAAGAAGGCGGCGATCTGCCTGCGCGAACCTTCCCTCGGCCCCTGCTTCGGCATGAAGGGCGGAGCGGCCGGCGGCGGCTACGCCCAGGTGGTGCCCATGGAGGACATCAACCTCCACTTCACCGGCGACTTCCACGCCATCGGCATCGCGCACAACCTGCTCTCCGCGCTGCTCGACAACCACATCTACTGGGGCAACGAGCTGGGCATCGACCAGCGCCGCATCTCCTGGAAGCGCGTCGTGGACATGAACGACCGCGCGCTGCGGTCCATCGTCAACTCCCTGGGCGGCGTCTCCAACGGCTTCCCGCGCGAGGACGGCTTCGACATCGTGGTCGCCTCCGAGGTCATGGCGATCTTCTGCCTCGCCAAGGACCTTAAGGACCTGACCGAGCGCCTGGGCCGCATCGTGGTCGCCCAGCGCCGCGACAAGTCGCCGGTCACCGCCGCCGACCTGAAGGCGCCCGGTCCCATGGCCGTGCTGCTGAAGGACGCCATCTCCCCCAACCTCGTCCAGACGCTGGAGAACAACCCGGCCTTCATCCACGGCGGCCCCTTCGCCAACATCGCCCACGGCTGCAACTCCGTGATCGCCACCAAGACGGCCCTGAAGCTGGCCGACTACGTGGTGACCGAGGCGGGCTTCGGCGCGGACCTGGGCGCGGAGAAGTTCTTCGACATCAAGTGCCGCAAGGCCGGCCTCAAGCCCGCCGCCGCCGTCGTGGTGGCGACCGTGCGCGCGCTGAAGATGCACGGCGGCGTCGCCAAGGACGCGCTGGGTCAGGAGAACGTGGAGGCAGTCAAGGCCGGCTGCTCCAACCTCTCCCGCCACATCGCCAACGTGAAGTCCTTTGGCGTGCCGGTGGTGGTCGCGATCAACAAGTTCGTGGCCGACACCGAGGCCGAGATCGCCGCCGTGCAGGAAGCCGCCAAGGCCGAGGGCGCGAAGGCCATCCTCTGCACCCACTGGGGCGAAGGCTCCAAGGGCACCGAGGAGCTGGCCAAGGAAGTGGTCCGCGTGGTCGACAGCGACACCGCCAACTTCGCCCCGCTCTACCCCGACGCCATGCCGCTCTGGGACAAGGTCAAGACCATCGCGACCAAGCTCTACGGCGCCAACGAGGTGATCGCGGACAAGGCCGTGCGCGCCCGCTTCAAGGAGCTGGAAGACATGGGCTACGGCGACCTGCCGGTCTGCATGGCCAAGACCCAGTACTCCTTTTCCACCGACCCCAACCTGAAGGGCGCGCCCTCCGGTCATGCGCTGCCGGTCCGTGAGGTCCGCCTCTCCGCCGGCGCGGGCTTCGTGGTGGTGGTCTGCGGCGAGATCATGACCATGCCGGGCCTGCCCCGCGTGCCCGCCGCCCACTCCATCGGGCTCAACGACAAGGGCGAGATCGAAGGGCTCTTCTAGGCCCCTCCCACCCTTCGCCGAGACTGCAAGAACGGCGCTTCCTTCGGGGAGCGCCGTTTTTCTTCTGCCCGGAAAGGCGCGGAATTCTGCGGTCAACCGCCACTTTTAGGGGAGTTACAAGCAATATTGGCTTGTCAATTTTCTTGACAAGCGCGCTGAAATCCTCTATGGTTCCTTTACTCGCCGCGGATCGGCGAGGGCTCTTGGGGCGCCCCTTGCCGGGCGCCTCTTTTTTTGACCGGTGATGAAGGAGGGTTCTGACCAGCATGTTCACCGACGAGGAAGAGAAGGCGCGCAGGAAGCGCCTAGGCAATCACGCCCCGGTGCTGTCCGGCGGCAAGGTTCAACACACCGGCCCGGCCGCCTCTGGCCCGGCCGCCCCTGGCGCGTCCAGTTCTGGCGCGTCCACTTCGGGCTTGTCCGGCACGGCGGCGGGTCGGCCAGTGCGTGGCGGTGCCGCGAGCGCTTCGCCCGGTCGCACGATCCCTGCGGCCAAGCCGGCGGCGGACCGCGCGACCCGCACCCCGGCCCCGGTGATCGCCGCCGTGGAGCGGGGCGACAAGCTGGGCGCGGAGCCCATGAGCCCGATGGACGTGGCCCTGGGTCTCACCAAGAACAAGCTGGACCTGGCCCGGACGGGCAAGGGCCGGCTGGGCGAGACCTTCCGCAAGCGCTTCGAGGAGGAGGGCTACCGCTTCGGCCGGGGCGGCAAGATCATGGAGGACGCACCCAGTCCCGGCGGCCCCCGCCTCGACCTGACCCCGGGCCGGGGCGAAAGCGGCAAGACCG
>JARRJC010000049.1 GCA_037379885.1 Limibacillus sp. | reverse complement strand
CCGGGCGCTCCATCAGATCGATGCAGCGCCCGGCGCAGGTTTGGCAGAAAAGCCTGTCCCGCCTCCGTCAGCCTCAGAGAGCGGGGCAAGCGTTTGAAAAGGGGCTGGCCCAGGTGGTCCTCCAGCGCGCGGACGTGGTGGCTGATCGCCGCTTGCGTGTAGCCCAGTTCCTCCGCCGCCCGGGTGAAGCTCAAGTGGCGGGCGGAGGCTTCGAAGCTGCGCACGAAGGTCAGCGGCGGCGGCTGTTTGGGCATGGATTCCTTTGTCTCATGGCATCAGAATATTTGTGCATAGTACCTGTATCTATCGCGTGAAGCCAGAAACCCCCAAAGGAATAGTGGTCAAGGTTTGAAAGCGAAAGGTCGATAGCAATGGCACGACGGGGCCGCGAGCAGCGCGCCGGACATCGAAGGGCCGCAGCGGCGGGCAGTCTCGCGCAGCTCCCCTGGCGGCAGCCGGAGAACCCCTACGCCCCCATGGCGCTCTTGACCGAGGAGCAGCTTGAGGCGGTCCACGCCACCTCGCTCCGGGTTCTCTCGGAGCTTGGCATCCGGGTCATGAGCGAGCAGGTCTTCGAAATCTTCGAAAAGGCCGGGGCGAAGGTCGACCGCGACGAGGGTCTGGTGCGGCTCGACGGCGAGCTGATCGAGGAGGCGCTCAGGACCGCGCCCGCTTCCTTCACGCTCACCAGCCGGAACCCGGAGAAGACGCTGACCATCGGGGGCAACGCGCTCTGCTTCGGTCTGGTGGCGGGGCCACCGAACGTGCATGACTGCCTGCGGGGCCGCCGGTCGGGTAACATGGCCGACTATGAGAACTTCATCCGGCTGGCCCAGGCCTTCAACGCGATTCACATCATCGGCAACCAGGTCACGGCGCCGCAGGAGCTGCCCGCGAACAACCGTCACCTGGACGCCTACTTCGCCAATCTGACGCTCAGCGACCTCTGCTACCACTGCACGGCCATCGGTCGCGGGCGGGCGCTCGACGGCATCGAGATGATGGCGATCGCGCGCGGCGAGAGCCTTGAAGACCTCAGCCAGCGGCCGGGCGTCATCACCATCATCTCGGTCAACTCGCCCCGCCTGTTCGACGAGGCCATGGCCGAGGGCCTGATCGCCATGGCCGAACACGGCCAGCCGGTCACCATCACGCCCTTCACGCTGATGGGCGCCATGACCCCGGTCACCCTGCCCGCGGCCCTGGTCCAGCAGAACGCCGAGGCCCTCTTCGGGGTCACGCTCACCCAACTGGTCAACCCGGGAACGCCGGTCATGTACGGCGCCTTCACCTCGAACGTGGACATGCGCTCCGGCGCGCCCGCCTTCGGGACGCCCGAGAACACCAAGGCGAACGTGATGGCCGGACAGCTCGCCCGGCGCTACGGGCTGCCTTACCGGAGCTCCAACGCCAACGCCTCCAACTGCGTGGACCTACAGGCCGCCTACGAGACGACCAACGCGACCTGGGGCGCGGTGCTCGGCGGGTCGAACATGATCTATCACGGCGCGGGCTGGCTGGAAGGCGGCTTGACCGCCTCTTACGAGAAGCTGGTGCTCGACGTCGAGATACTTCAGAACATGATCGCCTTTCTGACGCCCCCCGCCTTCTCGGAAGCTGATCTGGGGTTCGAGGCCATCGGCTCGGTCCAGGCGGGCGGACATTTCTTTGGCGCGGAACACACCATGTCGCGCTACGAAACCGCCTTCTACCGGCCTCTGCTATCGGACTGGACCAACTACGAGGGCTGGGAAGCGGCGGGCGCGAAGGATGCCTTGGCCCGGGCAACCGAACTCTGGCAGGAGATGCTGGCCACCTATCAGGAGCCGCCGCTCGACCCGGCGCGGCGCGAAGCGCTCGAAGCCTACGTGGCCAAGCGCCGGGAGGAGATCGGCGCGGGAGAGCCCTAGGGGGCTTTCCGGCTGGAACCCGGATTGTTGCATCTTTCGCCAAGCGCTCGCTTTTGCTTCCAGTTGGCGCAATGATGCCGTCAGGATGCTCAGGAACCTGCCCGATATCGGCGCACGCCAACTGGCCGCCGTTCTGGCCGTCGCGGAGAACCGCAGCTTCGTGGCCGCGGCGGCGCAGCTTCACATGTCCCAGCCCGCGCTCACCCGGACGATCAAGCGGGTCGAGGACGTGCTGGGCGTGCGGCTCTTCGAGAGAAGCACCCGAAGCGTTACCCTGACCGACGCGGGCCGCGAGTTCACCGCTGTCGCGCAACGCATCGCGACCGACTTGCGGATCACCGCCGAGAGCCTGCGCGAACTCGCCGACCAACAGAGAGGCCAGGTGACCGTCAGCGCCATCATGTCGGTCGCCAACGGCATTCTGCCCGGCGTCATCGCCGCCTACCGCCGCCAGCGGCCCGGCATCGAGATCAGGGTCAAGGACGGCATCCACGCGAGCGTCATCGAGGACGTGAAGAACGGAGCGGCGGACTTCGGCATCAACTACCTGCAGGACCTTCCCGAGGGCATCCGCACGACTCGGCTGGGGGAGGGCTACTTCGATCTGGTCGCCAGCCGCCAATCCGGCATCGGCGCGAAGGGCGAGCGGTCAATCGCCTTCGACAGCCTGGAGGGCGTGCCCCTCGTCTCCATGCCTCCGGATTCCCAGACCCGCCGCCTACTGGACAGCACAGCGGCCGTCCGGGGCGTTCGGCTGCACCATGCCGTCGTGGTGGATCAGATCCCGACGCTTCTGAGCTTCGTGCGGGCAGGGGTCGGGGTCGGGCTGGTGCCCTCGGAGTCGATCACCGGGGCGCTGGGGGACGATCTGGTTCGCCTCTCCCTGCGCGAGCCGCAAATATCGCTCGGCATCGGCCTTCTTCAGGGCATGGAGCGCGGACTCTCGCCCGCCGCCGAGGGGTTGATTGAGCTGCTTCAAAGCCAATGGCCCCGCGATTAATGCAAGAAACGGAACAATAATAGATATCAGGTTGTTCCTGGTATTTATCTCCGCCTGAGCTATGGTCGCCCAAAGCGGACAAGAAAGGCATCCCTTCCATGAGCGATACGCAGACTCTTGATCTCGACGCCGGCGGCGGCCCGGGCGCGGAGGAAGACCTCATCGAGCTCTATTACGAGCGCGGCTGGACGGACGGGCTGCCAGTGGTCCCGCCCACGCGGGAGAAGGTCGACGCCATGGTCGCGGCACTCGGCGGCGGGCCGGAAACCCTGGAGTGCAAGATCCCGCCCCGCTGGGGCGGCCTGACCCGCGAAGTGCTCGCCATCAACTGCGTCATGGCCGGATGCAAGCCCGAGTACGCCCCGATCGTGCGCGCGGCCATGCTGGCCCTGACCGACCGGCGGTTCAATCTGAACGGCGTCCAGGCGACGACCCACATGGCCTCGCCGCTGGTGATCGTGAACGGTCCCCTGGCGCGCGAGGTCGGCATGAACGGCGGCGCGAACGCTTTCGGCTCGGGAAACCGCGCCAACGCCACCATCGGCCGCGCGATCCGCTTGATCATGCTGAACGTCGGCGGAGGCCGCGCCCCGGACCTCGACAAGTGCACTCTCGGCAATCCCGCCAAGTACTCCTACGCGATCTGCGAGCAAGAGGAAGCGAGTCCCTTCGCGCCCTACCATGTGGAACAGGGCTACGCAGCGGAGAGCTCCACGGTTTTCGCCCTCGCCGCCGAGGCGCCGCACTCGGTCAGCGACCACCAGTGCAACGACCCGGAAGGCATTCTGGACACGATCTGCTCGGCCATGAGCACCATTGCCTCCAACACCTCGGTGCTGTCGGGCCACTGCGCGCTGGCCCTGGGGCTGGAGCACGCGCGCACCATCGCCAAGCACGGCTGGACCCGCCACGACATCAAGAGCTACCTCTTCATGCATTCGGGCAACGCCTTCAGCGCCCATTCGCGCGACCACCGCTATGGCAAGGTCTACAACCGCAACCTGCCGAAATGGTACAAGCGCGGCCCCGACGACTGGATCCCCATCGTGAATCCCGAGCGGATCCACCTCTGCGTGGTCGGCGGCGACGCCGGGCGCTTCTCCGCCTTCATTCCCGGCTGGGGCCACATGAGCACGCCGGTCATCCGGCCGGTCCTGGATTCCCACGCCGGAACCGCGGGCGACTGCGCCGACGGCCTCTGTAAACTCTGAGGAGACGCCCCATGCTCGACAATCGCCCTTCCTTCGAGATCTTCGACCCCCGTGGCAGGGTGGAGACGGCCTCGCGCCCGCTCGCCGGGCGCAAGACCTCGCTCGAGGGGTTGCGTCTCGGCATTCTCGACAACTCCAAGTGGAACGCGAATAAGCTCCTGAGGGGCGGAGCGGCGGCGCTCTCGGAAGAGGTCCGCTTCGCCGCCGTGAACTACTACGTGAAGACCCACGGCTTTTCCTCCGACGCGCCGGCGGACCTGATCGCCCGGATGGCCGAGGAGAACGACATCGTGCTGACCGCCATAGGCGACTGCGGTTCCTGCTGCTCCTGCTGCATCCGCGACGCCATCGCGCTTGAGGACCTCGGCATCCCCGCAGCGCCGGTCATCACGACCGAGTTCGTGAACGAGACGCGCCTGACCCGCCAAGCCGTCGGCATGCCCGCGCTTCGGCCCGTCGTGATCGACCATCCGGTCAGTTCGATCACCGAGGAGGAGGTCGCCGCGCGCGTCGAGGTGATCCGCCAACAGGCCTGCGAAGTCTGGCTCGGGACGCGAGCGGACATCTAAGCGCTGGCCGCGGGCGGCCAGAAACGCGGTGCCGGTTACTCCAAGGCTTTTTCCAGGGACGCCGTCAGAGGATGGGCCGGATAAAGGGTTTGCATGAGAAGCAGCGTGGACTTCGCCTCGAAGTTTTTACCCAGGCGCACCTGGGTTTCTCCCAGCATGGAAAGCAGTTCCGGCGAGTTGTAGCCTGCCTCGCTCGCCTGAAGCATCAGGGGTTCGGCCTCTTCGAAGCGGCCAAGGAGACCGTAGAGGCTGCCCAGTTCCGCCGCCGTCTCCGGCGAAGCGGGCTGGCTTTCGAGGAGCGTTTCCAGAAGGGTGGCAGCCTCCTCGTACTCTCTCACAGCGATCAGCGTCTGCGCCTTGGACAGCACCAGTAGCTGGTCGCCGGGGTTCGCCTTCAGGCCCTGGTCAAGCAGGGCCAGCGCGGCTTCCGGCCGGCCCTTCACCTCCTCGATGCGCCCCAGCATGCGCCAGGCCTGAGGCAGCTGCGGATCGAGGCGGACCGCCTCGCCGAAGGCGCCGGAGGCAGCGGGCAAGTTGCGCTGGGAGAGCGCGAGCCCACCCAAGGCCAGCTGTATCTCCGGGAAGTCGGCCTTGGCGCGAAGGGATGCCTGATACTCGCCAAGCGCCGAACGCAGCTTGGCTAGCGTAGCATCGGGGTAGCGCACCCCGCCAAGCCCAAGCAAGCGCCGCGCGGCCTCGATCCGGACGCTGCGCGCCGGGTCTTCCAGCAAAGGGATCGCTTGTTCCAGCTGATCCTGGGGCGGCAAGGCAGCCAGGAGCGAAAGGGCGGCGTGGCGCACCAGCGGATCGGGATCCTTGAAGCTGTCCAGCGCCTTTCGCGCCTCCTGCGGCTGGGCCGTGCGCGCCAGCAGATCCAGCGCTGTCGCGCGCACTATGGCGGCACGCTCCGGCTCGGCGATCAGTGCGAGCAGGGCATCGTTGTTCGCGCCGGGCACGGCTCGGGCGGCTGCGAAGACCTGGCCGTAGTGGGCGCTGCCGCTGCGCCCGCCGGGATAGCGGTCTTTCAATACAGCGGCGGCCCAGCCGGCGGTCCGATCCTCATGGCAATCCGTGCAGGCGTTGGGAGAGCCCGTTTCCTCCGAGAGGTCCGGGCGCGGCACGCGGAAGGAGTGATCCCGGCGTCCGTCTATGCCCATGTAGACCCGCTCGATCATGTGGCAGGAAACACAGGCGGCCCCAGCGCTCTCCTCGGGGTGGAAATGATGGGCGGGGCTGTCGTAGTCGGCGGGAACCAGACTTGGAAAGCCCTCCCGGCCCGCCGGGTTGTGGCACTGGGTGCAGACTGCGTTGCCCTCCGCCTTCAAACGCGCTCCGTGCGGTTCGTGACAGTCGCTGCACTGTACGCCTTTTGAATACATTTTTGACTGCAGGAAGGAGCCCTGGACATAGACCTCGTCCAGGATCTGTCCGTCCGGGTGGTAGAGACCCTCGCGCAGCAGGGAGAGATTGTAGTGATCGGCAAAGCTACTGCCTGCTACCGGGCTCGCATCGCCCAGCGGCTCCCGGCGTGAGTGGCAGGGCGCGCAGACCTCAATCTCGCCAGCGGGATCGGAGGCGGCGAAGTCGGCGGAGAAACCATAGGGCGATAGACCTTCCAAGGCCTCGTGGTCTCCCGGCGCGCGGGCCCAGGCCAGGTGGGCTTCGGCGGGACCGTGGCAAGCTTCGCAACCGACTCCTATCTCAGCCTGACGGCTCTGGTAGGTCTTGGTGCCAGGATCGTAGTTCTTCTCGAACCCCGTCGCGTGGCACTCGGCGCAGCGCGCGTTCCAGTTCTTATAGGGGCCGCTCCAGTGCAGGCCGTCTTCCGGCGGCAGGTCCTGGTCGGGATAGAGGTGGTACCAGCGCTTATCGGCGACATCCCAAACAACGTCGAAGGATTGCAGCCGACCCGGCTCGGTCTCGATCAGGTACTGCTGGAGCGGCGCCACCCCCGCGATCGCGTTCACTGCATAGTCGCGGACCGTCTGGGAGGCCTGATTGGTCAGGGACACCCGGTAGCCGCCATCGCCATCCTGCGCAAAGCGGTAATCGATGCCGTCATGATGAAACGTTTCACCGGAGAAGCCGGCCAGCACATTCCTAGCCGAAGGCTCGCGCCAAGCCCAGGCATGGTGGGATTCTACCCAGGCCTCATAGGCCTGCCGATGGCATTCCCCGCAAATCTCGGAGCCGATGTAGGCGCCAGGGGCCTCGGCTCTTGCCAAGGACTGCCCAAAGAGCCAAAGCGCTAAAGAGGCGACAAAGGCGCAGATTACGCTTCGCATGAGCCACTTTTGCACCTGAGGTAACGCTTGGCGAGCCTGGCGAAGGCCGGGAGCGCTAATAACGCTCCCGGCGCTTGGCTCGACGCACTCTCTTCTAGCGACTCAAGCCTTCTTTCAACTTCTGCTCGATAGCACTCAAATTGAACGAACCAGGAGACTGGCTCGGAGGATAATCCTGCATGGTTTGCAGGAACTTCGCCGCCAGAGACTGGACCGGTACTATAACAAACGCTCGGTCGAGCACCCAATCGTTGTAAGTGTTGGAGTTGTGCTGCGCCTTCTCGAAGGGATCGCGACGAAGGTTGAAGATCAACGGCACCCGTAGTTCGGTGAAGGGCTCCCTCCAAACCTCGAAGGCCTGCCCACGGTTCTCCAGGAACACCACCTTCCAGTCGTCGTAGCGTGCCGCGACAATCTGGCCGTCATCGTTTACATACCAGAACTCGTGACGCGGGGACTCTTCAGCCTTGCCCTGGAAGTAGTCCAGCATGTTGTATCCGTCGATGTAGTTGCGGTACTCGCGGCCGTTCAGTTCGACGCCTTCACGCAATTGCTCCTTGATCTCCGTCGCGCCAGCGACCGCGGCGAAGGTCGGCAGCCAGTCCTCGTGCGAGACGATGCCGTTCAGGGTTTCACCGGCCGGGAAGCGGCCCGGGAAGCGCGCGAACGCCGGAACGCGGTACGCGCCCTCCCAGTTGGAGTTCTTTTCGCTGCGGAAAGGCGTGGTGCCGGCGTCCGGCCAGGTGTTGAAGTGCGGTCCGTTGTCGGTCGAGTACATCACCAGGGTATTGTCGGCAATTCCCAGTTCATCGAGCAGGTCGAGGAACTTTCCGACGTGCATGTCATGCTCGATCATGCCGTCGTGGTACTCGTTTCCGCTGGGTCCGGAGATGCCGGTGTTCTCTTCGCGCACATGGGTACGGAAGTGCATGCGAGTGCCGTTCCACCATACGAACCAGGGCTCCCCCGCTTCGGTCTTCTCTCGAATGAACTTGATGGCGGCGTCGGAGGTTTCGTCGTCCACCGTCTCCATGCGCTTCTTGGTGAGCGGCCCAGTGTCCTCGATGGTCTGGGTGCCATCCTCGTTGGCATAGCTGTGCAGCACGCCGCGCGGACCGAACTGCTCGCGGAAGGTCTTGCCGTTGGCGAGCACCATGTCGCCGGGATAGTCACGGTTTTCGGGTTCTTCCTCAGCATTCAGGTGGTAGAGGTTGCCGAAGAATTCGTCGAAGCCGTGGTTCGTCGGCAGGTGCTCGTCGCGGTCGCCCTGGTGGTTCTTGCCAAACTGGCCCGTGGCATAGCCTTGGGACTTCAGAATCGTGGCCATGGTAACGTCGGTCTCCTGCCAGCCCTGCTCGGCGCCGGGCAAGCCGACCTTGGTCATGCCGGTGCGCACGGGAACGTTTCCGCCGATGAAGGCGGCGCGGCCCGCGGTGCAGCTCTGCTGCGCATAGTAGTCGGTAAAGCTGAGGCCTTCCTGGGCAATCCGGTCGATGTTGGGAGTCCGGTAGCCCATCATGCCGCGGTTGTTATGGCTTACGTTCCAGGTACCGATGTCATCGCCCCAGATCACCAAAATATTCGGTTTCTCCGTATCTTGGGCAGCAGCAACGCCACCAATGCCGAAGAGGGCAATCAGGACAAAGGTAAGAAGTCGCATCATCGATCATCTCCAAAACTCAGCTAAAAAGAACGGCACAGATGATCGAATGTCGAGCATTGGGCCAACCAAATCGTAATCTCGGTCAGAAGTTTTGCAAACTACGAAACTGAGAAATATCTCCTGTAGAAATTAGTTTGAACAATGGAGTTCAGAAAAATCTCTTAATCTGACACCCAGGCTGCTGCAGATGTTGAGAACGTTCTCGAACGCTGCGTGGTAAACGCCAAGCGACGCCGGCGGGTGGCAATGCCTGCGAGAACAGCTAGTGGGACGGCGGGTCCTTTCACGCGAATCTGGCGAACTCGACGGGCCTGACTCCGCAAAAACGGAAATACATCAATATCGATGACGCGCCCGAGCGTGTCCGGCAAGTCTACCGGCGCACGCTGCCTCACGTCACGCACCTCCATCGGCACCGCCTCCAATTCGCGTGAGGAGGCCCAGGCAAACGGCCGAGAAAACATGGGGGGTGAAGCACTGTTTGAGAAACGCCGCCCCGGCAGGATTCGAAACTTCTATCCTCAAATTACAAATCTATAACGACCCTAGGCGCATACTCAATTATATGAAGCTACCCGAGACCACTCGTAGATAATGCTCTCTAAGCGGGATTTTTCTAATTCTTTTTGCTTGCAATGATGGTTTTTTAGGCGCGTGCTATCTTTCTGCAACTCTAGCGAAAGATTAAGCCGTGCGGAAAAAGATCAACACGAAACTAATTCGGAGCATTAAGGCGCCCCGCCGGGCTTCGATCTTTATCTGCGATCCCGAGTTTATCGGCTTTGGCCTGAGAGTCTCCGCGAGTGGTGTTCGCTCGTTCGTTCTCCGCTACTCACTTCATGGGCGCGAGCGCCTTTACACCATTGGGCATCACCCGACCTGGAGTGCCGCTGCTGCACGAAAAGAGGCGTCTCGCCTTAGACGCATGGTCGATGTTGGCAAGGACCCATTGACGGAGAGGAACGCACCTCTCAAGGATCGTTTGTTCTCAGATCTGGCTGATCGCTACATAAAAGAACACCTTCCGAGAAAACGCCCCGGCAGTCAGAAGAACGACCTTTCGATGCTGAGAAAGCACCTTCTGCCTCACTTCAAAAATCGATGCCTAAGAGAACTTTCTCACCAAGAGTTTGAGACACTGCATGCCACGCTCTCAAGGACTAGGCCCGTCACGGCGAATCGCGTGCTCTCGCTCGCATCAAAGATGTTCCAGCTAGGTCGTAAATGGGGATGGGTTGATGAGAACCCGCTTTCAATGGTGGAGCGGAACCCTGAGATCGCTCGAGACCGATATCTCACGGAGAAGCAACTACAAACACTCGTAACCGTGCTAAGCACTTGGCCAGACAAGCCCTCATCTCATGCGCTATTGCTTCTTCTTTTAACCGGAGCACGTCGGGGTGAAGTTCTATCTGCGAGATGGAAAGAGTTCGACCTCTCTGCAGGAATTTGGCAAAAACCGGCCAACTCGACCAAACAACGCAGAAGCCACCGCGTGCCCCTTTCAGATCATGCCAAACATATTCTGAGGAAGATGGAGAAGGAGAAGGGATCTGTTAATGAGTTCTTGTTTCCAGGATTGGGCGCGACGGGTCATCTGGTAGAACTGAAAAAGCAATGGCGTAAAATATTGAAAGCTGCCGAGTTAGAGAATCTGCGCATCCACGACTTAAGACATTGCTTCGCGTCCTTGCTCGCCTCTCAAGGGTGCTCACTTCCAATCATTGGATCCCTGCTTGGCCACACACAAACTCAGACAACAGCGCGATACGCACATCTTCTAGATGAATCATTAAGAACTGCTGCCAACCTAGCAGGCGCCAAGTTGTTTCCATGCTTCGACACCAAAGATCATTTGATAGAGAGAATCTGAGAGATCGAACGATCTACAAGTGAAGGGGTGTCTGGGTTTAGCCAGAAGCGGACATTCGCAATCTGCGATTCTTGGTCTAGAATAATTCAATGCTCGGGTGGGTTTCGATAAGTCGCTATTCAGTTTTCGCCTTGGTCGTTTTTTTAACCATGGCTTCACTGATCGGCGTGCTTTGGACTCTCTGGTCTCTTGCGTTCTTTGTCGTATTTGCTGCTCTATCGCTTTTGGGGCTCTACGACGTCCTACAGCCATCACACTCAATTCTTAGAAGCTATCCCGTTATTGGGCATATGCGTTTCCTCTTCGAGGGCGTCCGCCCTGAAATTCGCCAATACCTGATCGAAAGCGACCAGGACGAAGAGCCTTTCTCGCGTGACAAGCGATCGATTGTCTACCAACGCGCCAAGGGCGTTGAAGACAAGCGCCCTTTCGGCACCAGGGAGCGCGTTTACCAAGCAGGCTACGAATGGATAACGCACTCTATCAACCCGGTGCATCTCGAGGATTTTGACTTCCGTGTCGTCATCGGCGGAAAGGACTGCAAGGTTCCTTACAACGCTTCGCTCTACAACATTTCCGCCATGAGTTTTGGCGCGCTCTCGGCGAACGCGATCTTGGCGCTGAATACCGGGGCGGCGAAGGGGGGCTTCGCCCACGACACAGGCGAGGGCGGGATCAGCCGTTATCACCGGCAAGGCGGCGGCGATTTGATCTACGAGGTAGGGTCGGGGTACTTCGGATGCCGCAACGAAAAGGGGGAATTCGATCCGGATCGTTTTGTTGACCAGGCTGACAGTGATCAGGTGAAGATGATCGAAATCAAGCTGAGTCAGGGAGCAAAGCCAGGTCATGGCGGCATGTTGCCTGCTTCCAAAATCAGCCCCGAGATCGCTGAGGCTAGAGGTGTGCCGCTTGGCCAGGATTGCATCTCTCCTGCTGCCCACAGCGCATTCAAGACGCCTCTTGAACTCGTGGAGTTCATCGGCCGATTGCGAGAGCTTTCTAAAGGCAAGCCGGTCGGGTTCAAGCTTTGCATCGGACACCGGCGCGAGTTCATGTGCATTGTGAAGGCGATGCTAGAGACCGGCATTGCGCCGGATTTCATCGTTATCGACGGTAAGGAAGGAGGTACAGGCGCGGCCCCGCTCGAATTCGCCAACCACATGGGTATGCCGCTCGTCGAGGGGCTTACTTTCGCACATAACACGCTTCGTGGAGCAGGCCTGCGGGAACAGATCAAGATCGGCGCCTCCGGAAAGCTAGTCACTGCATTCGATATCGCGAAAGCTCTGTCACTCGGCGCCGATTGGGCGAATTCTGCAAGAGGCTTCATGTTCTCGATAGGCTGCATCCAAGCCCAAGCCTGTCACACAAACTTATGCCCGGTAGGAGTGGCCACCCAGGACAAGTTGCGCCAACGCTCATTAGACGTAGCTGATAAATCTGAGCGCGTTTTTCGCTTCCATCAAAATACGTTGAAGGCCCTTGCCGAGATAACAGGGGCGGCTGGACTCAGCGAACCCAAAGACTTTCAACCGCATCATCTCTTAATGCGCGAGACGGATCGGAATATGGTCACCAGTGCAGAGGTGTATCCTTACTTGCCTGAAAACTTCCTCATAGAGGGGCAAGAGGATCGTTTTGGTTACCTCGATCGGTGGAAACGTTCGCGGGCGGACAGCTTCGCTCCGTTCTAAAGCCGGACTATATCCCGGCCACAGGTTCCCGCTTTTTGCCAACAGCGGACACCTCTCAGTTTCAGAATGCTAGACTTGCTCCATGTCTAACTCGGAACGACCACTGTTCTTGTCGGAGGAGGCCCTTGAGAGGCTTTGCGTGACCACGGTGGAAGCTGTTTCGTCGATTGAAAAAATGATCCGCGGACAGGCCGAAGGAACCGTTTGGTCGGCCCCGAAATCTACACTGCTTCCACCAGATGGTCGGTACATGATGACCACGTTGGCAGCTGCTGATGACCCGCCTTTGCTAGTGGTGAAGTCGCTTGTACTGAACCCTAAGAACAGTGAGCGCGATCTACCCCAGATCAACGGACTGATCACGGTCCTCGACAGCAATACTGGCTTACCAAAAGCGGTTCTGGACGCCAACTGGATCACAGCGACCAGAACCGCAGCGTTGAGTGCTGTAGCAGCACAGCGCTTGGCACGAGACGATTCAAGAATTGCGGCGTTTGTCGGAACGGGCGTTCAAGCCAGCAGCCATCTCGATGCTTTCGCCGACCTTTATCCGCTTGAAGAGATCAGGGTGTTTGGCCGAGGGCGCACCAACATTGAAAAGCTTTGCCGTCAGGCCGAAGCGAAAGGCATAAAAGCTACAATCGCCGACACGGGCCAGGAAGCCATTGCGGATGCTGACCTGATTGTGAGTTCAGTTACGTTATCGCTGACCTCAGAGCCCTTTCTCTCAGCAAAAGGCACTAAAAAAGGGTGTTTTGCAGCCATCACGGATATCGGAACACCCTGGCATAAAGACAGCTTCACTGCCTTTGACTGCATTGTAATCGACGACGTTGAGCAAGAAGCCAGCATGAGAAACAAGCTTGCTCCGCCAGAACTCATCGCAGGCGATTTATCGTCTCTTGTTTTGGAAGAGACGCCCGGCCGAACCAGCGCAACAGAGCGCACGGCTTTCATGTTCAGGGGGCACTCGCTAGGGGATCTAGCTCTGGCGGCCCTCGTGTATCAGAAGGCAGTTGCTAGCAACTGAGCGAAGCCGAGATCGTAATCTCCACTTCTAGCCAATAGCGAACATTATCTCTTTTTCCTGAACGGCTTATTGTGGCCGCAGTGCGCTCGCTTCAGCTCGCAATTCATTGGCGCCTTCGTTTGCTATCGAACGTTGAATGAGAATGTCAGAAGGTTCCACCGACTTACCATAGTAAGCGTCGTTCCATTTGCCCCGAGGTGATATAACAGCGCCTTCAAGGTTCAGACCGGCAAAAAGGCCTTTCGTCCTTGAGAAAGCAAATATGTCCGCAGTCTGCCCCTTCATCCCTGCCCCAGTAGGGCCCGCGGCAACACTCACATCCGCTCCAAGTTTAAACTCATTGGAAAGAAATGCATCGCGGCCGCGCTTTGTAACAGCCAGCAATATAATCTCGGAAACCTCTCCCCCGATCTGTAGGCCAAACGTAACTGATGCCATGGTGTAAAAAGCAGGATTACTCCAGTCAGCTCGACCATCGTCCCGCGCCAGCACAACACCACTCCCACCAGAACCACCGAAAATAAAGCCACCCTTGACCAGGTTTGGGAGTATCAGCATCCCGTAAGATTCTTGAGCGTGTTCGCGAACCCATTCCATGTTTGGGTCTAGGCGGAAATTCTTCAGAACAATGGTCGCTTTATCGACCATAATCTGTTGCTCTTCTGCGGTTTGGGCCTCACTGGGTGGCGGTGAAATAGAGAGTGCAAAAGCGATAAGCGACAAGATTACAAATAAACGCTTCATCAGAATCTCCATGTTATCCGGCCAACGGGACTCATTCCCAGCAAACGAGAAGATAAACGATGCGGCCTGGATTCGTTCTGATGATGTTGTGGTCGCTAAATTGACGGAGTAGCGGATGTCCGCTTTTAGCCAGTAGCAGACATCGAAGATTGTGAGGGTGAGGTGGGCTCGACAGCCGTTTCTAATGCTGCTTGAGCCCCTCGTAGTGACTGGGGTAAGCGCCCCAAATCTTGCTTTGCCAGATTGCTCGTCTAATTTCCCTTTTTGAAAGTTTTTGATAACTTTCACCTATTCAGCATTGCAGAGAATGTTCGGTCGGGAGTTCAATCCATGCGTTTTTTGGCATCCTTCTTCATCTTTGCTCTGTTCTTCAGCGGTCTTGCGGCGGCCCAGGACAGTCAAAAAAATCCAAACTTTCTGGTCATCTGGGGAGATGATGTCGGAATGTGGAACATTTCGGCCTATCACCGCGGAATGATGTGTTGCGACACTCCGAACATCGACCGCATCGCCGACGAAGGTTTGCTTTTCATGGATCATTATGCGCATGCGTCCTGCACAGCGGGGCGTGCGGCGTTCATCACTGGTCAATATCCAATCAGAACCGGCTTATCGACTGTCGGACTTCCCGGAGCGCCGCAGGGTCTCCAGTCCGAAGACCCTACACTCGCTGAAATGCTCAAGCCGCTGGGTTACCGCACCGGACAGTTTGGCAAGAATCATCTTGGCGACCGCGATGAGCACCTGCCTACCGCGCACGGTTTCGATGAGTTCTTCGGCATTCTCTACCATCTCAACGCCGGAGAATATGTAGAGCAGGACGATTACCCGGCCGAGGCTTTCGAGAAAGCCGGGCTTGCACAGCGAGGGGTGATCCATTCCCTCGCTGCGCCCGAAGGAGGCGAGCAGCGGATCGAAGACCTTGGTGGCTTTGGCCAGGAACGTCAGCGCGTGCTTGACCAGGAGGTCCTCGTCGAGAGCTTGCGTTTCATTCGAGACGCTGTCGAAGCGGGTGAGCCCTTCTTTGTCTGGCACAACACCACTCGGATGCACTATCGCACCAACCTCAGCCCTGAATACGACGGAATCACCGGGACCGGCAACGTCTATGCCGACGGAATGGTGGAGTTGGACGACGATGTCGGCGAACTGCTGGATTTACTTGATGAACTCGGCGTAGCCGACAACACGGTAGTGATCTTCTCGACCGACAACGGGGCTGCGACAAATAGCTGGCCGGACGGCGGCAATCAGCCCTTCCGAGGCGACAAGGGTGTCGGCGGCTATGAGGGGGCCTTCAAAGTTCCGGCGATGATCCGATGGCCTGGGCTTGTCCAGCCCGGTACCACCACCGGTGAATTGATCACGATGGAAGATTGGATGCCGACGATTATGGCTCAGCTCGGCCAGCCGGACATCAAGGAGGACCTGCTCGATGGCGCCGAGATCGGAGGGAAGGAGTATCGTGTTCATTTAGATGGGTACGATCAGACGCCCATCCTGACCGGCGAGGGGCCGTCCAACCGAAAGGAGTTCTTCTTCTTCTCCGAAACGACCTTCCATGGCATGCGGTTCTCGGAGTGGAAGTTTCTCTTCACCGAGCAGGACAAGTGGTTCAACGGCGTTCAACAACAGCTCACCACCCCGCTGATTACGCGGTTGGACCTCGATCCCTTTGAGCGCTTCCATGAAACCAGGGGGTTTGACGAATGGCAGGAGAACAGGTCCTGGGCGCTTGGTCCCGCTTCCACCATTGTTGCGCGCTTCTTCTCGTCCTTTGAAGACTACCCACCGCGCCAGGCAAGCCTCGATTTCGACACCGACAAGATCATGGATTCGATGATGGATCCGAACGCTCGTTGATCATGAAAGCAATCCCGGCTGCGCTCTACTGCAGCCGGAATTGCCTGCTCTTTACAGAGCTGAATGGTTGGCCTCGGATTTCTGCTTTTAGCCAGAAGCAGACATAGGCTCTGGACTTTTCTAGCCGAGCATTCTTCTTGAGTCGGTCCCACTGATCTACCTGACCTTGATGCTAATCAGGAGGCAGACTGACAAGCATCAGAGCACCATCTCCAGGTTGGAAGATCATCTCGGGCAGCTGGATTGAAACGCACTTGCCCTGATACGAGGAGTTTTTGATCCACCTCATTTACGGAGCATGACAGATTTGTTGCAGTTTGATGACGCCAAACATCTAAAGCGTAGCTAAGCGCCTTAGCTTCGCTTTCACTTCGTTTCTCAGTGTGAGTGAAGCTGCCGTGCATCCAATCGATGTCGACAAAGTCGAAAAGGCTCTTTTGGTCAATCGAGGTGAGCTCTTTCGCTTTGTCGACATCGATTGGATGCACGGCAGCTTCACTCACACTGAGAAACGAAGTGAAAGCGAAGCTAAGGCGCTTAGCTACGCTTTAGATGTTTGGCGTC
>JARRJC010000048.1 GCA_037379885.1 Limibacillus sp. | reverse complement strand
AAGACCGAGGGCGAGCCGAACTTCTGTTTGATGTGAGGCGCGGCATAGGAATAGGCGGCTTCGCCGTCTTCTCTAAGGAAGGCTTGAATCTGTCCCGCGATGACTTGCTGCACGGCCGCTTGATCGGCCGCTTCCGGCGGGTCCTCGGCAAGGGCTGGAACGGCGGTTGCGGTGCCTGCGACCAGCACCACGAGAGCCAAGAGGCGTCGTAGGGAGTTCATGGTTCGGCGGCTCCTTCTCTTCAACAGTATCATAATAGATACGTAGCCCTTCGCCCTTTGGATGCCCCAAGGCCCTTTTGAGATGAAGTTGCGCTTGAACTTCTGCACCCCAAAGGCTACACCGCTGCTCTCCCACCTGCAGGACGCAAGTCGCCCCTGAGGCCCGGTGGCAGAGTGGTGATGCAGAGGACTGCAAATCCTTGTACGTCGGTTCGATTCCGGCCCGGGCCTCCAATTTCTTGAGCGTTCAACCATGGCTTGCGGACTTCGCGGGAGCGTTCTCGAAACTGCACCAATTTGTGACTCGGAGCCGGCCCTGAACCTGATCTAGACTTTCCATCCGTGACGTCCGGTAATCCCCGGACCGTGATTTGGAGAGTGTTGGATGAATCAGATTCCCCGATTTCAGCGTAAGACCGCCAAAGACTTCCCCCAGGAGCTTTTGGATCTCTATGACTTCTACGCGCATGGCTTGGTCACAAAGCGAGAGTTCCTGGACAAGGCCGCGTCCTTCGCCGCTGTCGGCGTCACCGCGGCCGCACTTTTGAGGGAACTCTCCCCGAACTACGCCCTGGCGCAGCAAGTAGCACCCGATGATCCCGGCCTGGAGACCACCCGTTTAACCTACTCCTCGCCCAACGGTCATGGCGAGGTGAACGCTTATCTGGTTCGCCCGGCGGGGGCTACGGGACCGCTTCCCGCCGTGCTCGTGGTCCATGAGAACCGGGGGCTCAATCCCTACATCGAGGATGTGACCCGCCGCATGGCCAAGGCCGGGTTCATGGCCATGGCCCCTGACGGCTTGACCTCCGTCGGCGGCTACCCCGGCAACGATGACGAGGGCAGGGCTCTCCAGAAGACAGTCGATGGAGAAAAGCTCCTGAATGACTTCTTCGCGGGCTTTGAGTACTTGAGGGGTCGGGATGACTGCACCGGGAAGGTCGGCGCTGTCGGCTTCTGCTACGGCGGCGGCGTGGTCAATGCCTTGGCTGTCGCCTATCCGGAGCTGTCGGCGGGCGTGCCCTTCTATGGCCGCCAACCTGCGAGCGAGGATGTCTCCTTCATTGAGGCGCCCCTCCTCATCCAGTTGGCCGAGCTGGACGAGCGGATCAACGCCGGTTGGCCCGCCTATGAGTCGGCCTTGAAGGCTGCCGGGAAGGAGTATGAGGTCCACATCTATCCGGCGACCAATCACGGCTTCCACAACGACACGACGCCGCGTTTCGACGCTGATGCGGCCAAACTCGCCGAGGAGCGCACCATCGCCTTCTTCAAAGAGCATCTGATGTAAGGCGCGGGGCCGGGGTGAGATCACGCCCTTCACCCCGGCCAACCTGCTTTGCTAGCCTTCTACCGGCAGAAATGCAGGGAGAGAGGCAGATGTTCTTCACAAATGCGAGCCGTATGATCGCCTGGCTGCTGTTGGCGCTTGGCACGGCCTGGCTTGGCGTCGTGGCCTATCTAAAAGTGCTGGAGAACGAGGGCAGGGCGCCGCCTCAGTTTCTGGAGCCCCTGCGGTCCCAGGCGAGCGAGGACGCGGTCCTCACGGCGGTCATGGCGATCGGCTTTGCCCTTGTTCTTGGGGTCTTGACCGAGATTAGCGGTTCGTTCATCCGCCGCTAGGAGAGGACCCTCGGGGCAAGCGCGGCGCTGGCGCTTCGCGGATTGGTCTATTTTCGTGCTATAATCGCTCAATGACCGAGATGCTCGCCCGCTTTTTCGAGTGGCTTTTGGTCACTCTTCTTTGCACGCTGCCGCTGATTGTCGCGATCTTGATGTTTCTGCGGGCGGTCGAGGGCCGCTTTGCCTGGCCGCAGCGGCTGCTGCGCCTGGGAACCTCGGTCGGGCTGGGGGTCGTGGGCTTGATGCTGTTCTTCTATTTCGGCGCGGGTCTTGCGTTCGAAGCGCTTTACCGCTGAGCCGGGCTTTCGCCGAGCCGGGAAACAGGGTCCCGTTCTGAAAAAGAAAAACCCCGCCGACCCCAGTTCTCATGGGATCGACGGGGTTTTGTCTTCAGAAAACCAGTCCTCAGTCGAGGCGCAGGTTCACCGCGGAGACGCGGCCACGACGGTCGTCGGTCTCCAATTCATAGTGGATCGTGTCGCCTTCGTTCGGCGTAGCGATGCCGGAACGCTCGACAGCAGAGATGTGCACGAACACGTCCTTGCCGCCGTCCTCAGGCTGGATGAAACCAAAACCCTTGGTGCTGTTGAACCACTTAACGGTACCCTTCGCCATTGTCGTAAACTCCTTATCTTGCAATGGATGGCAGGTGATAGTGCGGGGCGCTTGAATCAGGCCTTCGTCAGGCCGCACGCCTCTGTTGCTGGCCGCCTCTACGCGGCTTTCCCCAGCCGCCGCCCTGTTTGCGGGCCTGCGGCTTGCCACGACCCGGACGTCCACCGCGCTTCTTCTGCGGTGCCGCCGGAGCCGGGCGTTTCATTTCCTCGGGCGAGGGGAGGTCGCCTTCGGCTTCGATGGAGATCCCGATCAGCTTCTCGATATCCTTCAGGTAGGCGATTTCGCCCCGGTCGCAGAAGGAGATCGCCACGCCACTGCCTCCGGCGCGCGCCGTGCGGCCGATGCGGTGAACGTAGCTCTCGGGCTCGTTCGGAAGATCGTAGTTGATCACATGGCTGATCGAGGGGACGTCGATGCCGCGCGCGGCGATATCGGTCGCCACCAGGACGCGGGCCTGTCCGCTCTGAAAGCGCTTCAGCGCGTTCTGGCGCGCCGACTGGCTCTTGTTTCCGTGGAGAGCCTCGGCGGCCTGTCCGGATTTCTCGAGCTGCTCGGCGACGCGGTTGGCCATGTGCTTGGTCCGGGTGAAGACGATGACGCGTTTGAATGCGTCTTCCTTCAGAAGCTCCTTCAGGAGCTCGCGCTTCTCCGGCGTGCGGACATGGATGACCCGCTGCTCGATGGCGCTCGGCGCGACCGTCTTCCGCTCAATTTCGACTCGCGCGGGGTCGGTCAGAATCTCGCGGGACAGCGCCTCCACCGTACGCGGCATGGTGGCCGAGAAGAGCAGGGAGCGGCGCTCGCGCGGTAGGTCGCCCACGATGCGGCGGATGGGATGAATGAATCCCATGTCCAGCATGCGGTCGGCCTCGTCCAGCACCAGGTGCGTGACGGCCTTCAGCGAGATGTGGCCCTCGTCGTAGAGGTCCAGAAAGCGCCCGGGCGTGGCGACGACGATGTCGGCGCCGCGGCGCAAGCGGTCGATCTGCGGACGGCGGCCCACGCCGCCGTAAACGGCCAGGGTGAAGAGGCGCTCGTTGCGTCCGAAGAGACGCAGCGCCTTTTCGATCTGAACCACCAACTCGCGGGTCGGCGCCAGGATAAGCGCACGGATGCGGCCCTGGCGGGTGTCGGCCTTCGCCGCCGACAGCTCCTGAAGAATGGGCAGCGCGAAGGCGCCGGTCTTGCCGGTACCCGTCTGCGCCAGCCCAAGCAGGTCTCTGCCGGACAGAATCAGCGGAATGGTTTTTTCCTGGATGGGAGTGGGGGTGGTGAACTGCTGTGCGGTAAGGCCGCGCAACAGGGTCTCGGAAATTCCGAGATCGCGGAATGTCGTAGAGGTCAAAAAATTCTTTCCTTGAGCACCGGCTTCTGTGACGCCCTCAAAGCGCCGCCTTTTGCAAGGCCGTGTGCCTTTAAGTCCGCGCTCCACGCGCGACCATGGTGCAGAAAGTCTATAGTGAGTTCCGCTCGGGAAGACGTCCATCAGTGCCCCAGTTCAGGGGCGGACGCCGATCGCGCGATCGCGAGAGGCTCGTTGTCGGGGCGGACAAGAACACAACCGCAGTGCTTTGTCAAAGCCTCTTGTTGATTGGGGACTATGCTTTCCATCGCTCGGCTGAGACATTGTGTTCTCCCGCGTGGGTGCTATAACGGCGGGGATGATCGCAGCGCGCGCGTCCTTACCGGGTCGCAAGCCGGAGCCACCACCCCAAGAGTTCAATATGGCCAGCATCGACTTCACCACCGCCCGCCACAACATGGTCGAAAGCCAGATTCGCACGAACAAGGTGCGTGACGCCCGGCTATTGGACGCTCTGGACGAGGTGCCGCGCGAACGGTTTCTGCCGCAGGGGCGCCGGGGCATCGCCTACAACGACGAAGACCTTCCGCTCGGCGGCAATCGCTACCTGATGGAGCCGATGGTTCTGGCGCGCCTGATCCAGGCCGCCGAGGTCCGGCCAGGCGATCTGGTTCTGGACGTGGCTTGCGGGACCGGCTACAGCGCCGCTCTCATGACCCACATGGGCGCCACGGTCGTGGGGCTGGAGCCCGAGCAGGCACTGCTCGATATCGGGGCGGAGGCGCTCGATCAACGAGACATGGAGAGCGCCGTCTTGCTGAAGGGCGAGATCGCCGACGGATACCCGAAACAGGCTCCCTACAATGTGATCCTACTGGGGGGTGCGGTTTCCGAGGTGCCGGCAGCGCTCTTCGATCAGCTTGCCGACGGTGGCCGCCTGGTCACGGTCCTGCGCGACGACGCGACGGTGCCAGGCAGCGCGGTGCTTTACCGCCGGGCGGGCGAGGTGGTTTCCTACCGCACGCTGTTCGACGCCAACACCCCGGTTCTTCCCGGTATGGAAAAGCAGAAGGGCTTCGTTTTCTGATGAGCGGGGCGCCGCTGGAGATCAGCGTTCAGGATCTGAAGGAGGCGCGGGACTCCGGCGGCGATCTGGTCGTGCTTGATGTGCGCGAGCCCTGGGAGCTTGACGTTGCGCGCCTCGACGGGACGCTCGATATCCCAATGAACGAAATACCCGACCGCCTGGATGAATTGCCCAAGGATAAGCCCCTCGCCGTGCTCTGCCGCAGCGGTGCGCGCAGTCTGAAGGTGACGCACTATCTGCGCGCGAACGGCTTTGCAAAAGTTTCGAACATCGCCGGCGGGATACTCGCCTGGGGCGCAGCGTACGATCCCAGGATGGCGCGCTATTGACGCCGATTCATCGGCGGCGCAGCTTTTGGACAACAATTCAGATTAGGTGAGAAGCAAGAGCATGACTGTCACCCTTCGTTCCAAAGCCAAGCGGCTCTGTGCTGGCGCGGCAGTGATCTCACTTACGATTGGTCTCGGTGTCCTGTCCTCGCCCGCGTGGGCGGCATCGTTGGACGAGGCCTTGGCCCGCACCTATCTCGACAATCCGACCTTGAGGGCGACCCGCGCGGAACTGCGCGGCGTCGATGAAGGGGTCGCGCAGGCCCGCTCCGGCTGGCGGCCGAACGTCGAGGTGAACGGCGGCGCGGGCTTGAGCTATCGGGACAGCGACACCGGCGCTACGAGCACGAGCGATGGCACGGTACCTCTGTCCGGCAGCCTGGACGTGGTGCAGCCCCTCTACACGGGCGGGCGCACCGACGCTCAGGTGAATGCCGCCGAAAAGGATGTAGAGGCCCAGCGCGCCCTGCTGGCCGCTGTCGAGCAAAGCGTGCTGCGCGATGCCGTGACGGCGTACATGAACGTGTGGAGCGCCGAAGCGGTCTTGTCGCTCAACCAGAACAACGAACGGGTCCTGCGCCGGCAGCTTCAAGCCACCCGCGACCGCTTCGAGGTGGGCGAGACAACCCGCACCGACGTATCGCAGGCCGAAGCGCGCCTGTCGCGCGCGGTCTCCTCGCGGATCCAGGCCGAAGGCGAACTGGCCTCTGCCATCGCGACCTACGAGCAGGTGATCGGAGAGAAGCCGTCCGGCGTCGAGCAGGCGCCGATTCCCGGCGGTCTGCCGGCCAGCCGGGAGGAAACCGTGTCGGCTGCGCTCAATGACAATCCCAACGTGATCGCCGCGATCTTCGTCCAACAGGCGGCCGAAGCCCGGGTCGACGCCAGCGAAGCCGAGTTGAACCCTGAGGTGAACCTGGTCGGCACCTTGGCCCATGGGCGCAATCAGACGCGCAGCAACACGGACAGCAGCGAAGCCTCGATTATCGCCCAACTGGTCATCCCGATTTATCAGCAGGGTTTCGTCTCCAGTCAGGTGCGTGAAAGCAAGCAGATTTCAAACCAGCGCGCGATCGAGATCGAAGAGGCGCGCCGTCTCGCCAAACAGCAGGCGATCGCTTCCTGGGAGGCCTTGCTGACGCGGCGCTCTCAGGTGGAGTCGCTGCTGAGCGAGGTGAGGGCCTCGCAGATCGCGCTCGACGGCGTCCGACAGGAGAACCTCGTGGGCGCTCGTACCGTGCTTGACGTCTTGGACGCCGAGCAGGAGTTGCTCAACGCGCAGGTGGACCTGGTGACGGCCCAGCGCGACGTGGTGATCGCCAGCTATGGCGCGCTTTCTGCGGTGGGGCGCCTGACCGCCGGCCAGATCGGCCTGCCGGTCGAGATCTACGATCCGATCAAGAACTACGATGCCGTGGCCGGCAAATGGTACGGGACCGATATCCCCAGCGAGTAAGCTGGTGGCCCGATTTTCGAGGCTTTTGTATTACGGCGGTCTTCTGGCACACTTTGCTGCGTAGGGAGTAGGCCATGTCCGAGTCGGACCGCGAAGACAGCGGCAGCATAGAAGATGTCATGAAGTCCATCCGCAAGGCCATCGAGGCCGAAGCGGAAGCGCCGGACGACGCGGATACAGCGGCGGATGGGATGAGCGGGGATTCCGGCGTCATCCACCTGACCCAGATGGTCACCAGCGACGGCAAGGTGGTGGACCTGCGCGAGGAACGCCGCATGCGCGAAGCGTTGCAGGCGGTTGAGAGAGAGGTGGCCGAGGGCATGGCGGCAAAAGCAAGCCCGGAGCCCGGTCCAGCTCCGCTGGACGCTCAGCACCTTGAGGAGCCTCAGCAGGACAACCTGGGCAAGGTCGACCCGATCAAGGCGGCGGGTGCCGCCGCCATCACCAAGTACCTTTCTCAGCACCCGACGCGCACGCTCGACCACGGTCCGCAGGTCGGCAGTGGGCAGTCGCTGGAGGCCGTCGTGCGCCAGGCGCTGGTCCCCCATGTGCGGGAATGGCTTGAAGCCAACCTAGCACCCCTTGTACACAACATCGTCCGCGAGGAGATCGAGGAGATGGTACGCCGCAAGAAGGACGAGTAGCCGGGCTGCGGCGGCGCTCTTGAACCGGTCTCTCGCGGCGGCTTTAAAGAGCCGCCGCAGTCGTTAGAAGCGGACAAGATGGCAGGCTGAAAACAAGAAGGAACGGCAGCGATGCTGGAAAAGACCTATTCGCCCCAAGAGGTGGAGGCGAAGCAATACGAGCGGTGGGAGGCTTCGGGAGCCTTCAAGGCGCAGGAGGACTCGGGCAAAGAGCCTTACGTCATCATGATGCCGCCCGCCAACGTAACCGGCAGCCTGCACATCGGCCATGCGCTGACCTTTTCGATCCAGGATATCCTGATCCGCTGGAAGCGCATGAACGGCAAGGATGCGCTTTGGCAACCGGGCACGGACCATGCCGGGATCGCGACCCAGATGGTGGTGGAGCGCAACCTCGCAGCCGAGGGCATTCACCGCCGCGACATCGGCCGCGAGAAGTTCCTGGAGAAGGTCTGGGAATGGAAAGAACAGTCTGGCGGCACGATCATCCATCAGCTGCGCCACCTGGGCGCCTCGGCGGACTGGGAGCGCGAACGCTTCACCATGGACGAGGGGCTGTCGCGCGCGGTGCTCAAGACCTTCGTCGATCTCTATCGTCAGGGGCTGATCTACCGTGACAAGCGTCTGGTGAACTGGGATCCGAAGCTCCACACGGCGATCTCCGACCTGGAGGTCCAGCAGGTTGAGATCAAGGGGCACCTCTGGCACTTCCGCTATCCCGTGGAGGGGGAGGAGGGCCGCTTCATCGTGGTCGCCACCACCCGGCCGGAAACCATGCTGGGCGATAGCGGCATCGCCGTGCATCCGGAGGATGAGCGCTACAAGGACCTGGTCGGCAAGTACGCGATCTTGCCGCTGGTGGGCCGGCGCATTCCGATCGTCGCCGACGACTATGCCGACCCCGAAACCGGGTCGGGCGCGGTCAAGATCACGCCGGCGCACGACTTCAACGACTTCGAGGTCGGCAAGCGCAACGACCTCGAACAGATCAACATCCTGACCGAGAACGCCGAGATCAACGAGAACGCGCCGGAGGCCTACCGCGGCCTGGACCGCTTCGAAGCGCGCAAGCGCATCGTCGAGGACATGGAAGCCGCCGGTCTTCTGGAGCGGATCGACGATCACACCCACATGGTCCCGCACGGCGACCGTGGCGGGGTCCCGATCGAACCCTTCCTGACCGACCAGTGGTACGTGGACGCGGCGACCCTCGCCAAGCCGGCCATAGAGGCCGTGGAGAGCGGGCGCACCCGCATCGTGCCCCAGCAGTACGAGAACATGTACTTCGACTGGATGCGCAACATTCAGCCCTGGTGCGTGTCGCGCCAGCTCTGGTGGGGTCATCAGATCCCCGCGTGGTATGGCCCGGACGGAAAGTTCTTCGTGGCCGAGAGCGAGGAGCAGGCCGCCGCCGAGGCGAAGTCCCGCTACGGCGAAGAGGTGGAATTGGTCCGAGACGAAGACGTCCTGGACACCTGGTTCTCGTCGGCCCTCTGGCCCTTCTCGACGCTCGGCTGGCCCGACGAGACCGAGGCGCTGAAGCGTTACTATCCCGGCGATGTGCTGGTGACCGGCTTCGACATCATCTTCTTCTGGGTCGCCCGCATGATGATGTTCGGACTGCACTTCATGGACGGGGAGGTGCCTTTCCGGGATGTCTACATCCACGGCCTGGTGCGCGACGCCCAGGGCCAGAAGATGTCCAAGTCCAAGGGCAACACCATGGACCCGCTGGACATCATCGAGAAGTACGGCTGCGATGCGCTGCGCTTCACCTTGGCCGCGCTCTGCACCCATGGGCGCGACGTGAAGCTGGCGGAATCCCGGATCGAGGGCTACCGCAACTTCGCCACCAAGCTCTGGAATGCCAGCCGCTTCACCTTGGTGAACGGTGCGGCGCTGGTGGAGGGCTATGACCCCTCGGCCAACAAGCAGCCGCTCAACCGCTGGATCGTCGGCAAGCTGACGGCCTGCGAACGCCGTCTGACGGAAGCCCTGACCGCCTACCGCTTCAATGATGCTGCCTCCATCGTCTACCAGTTCACCTGGAACGAGTTCTGCGACTGGTACATCGAACTCTCCAAGCCGGTCATCACGGGCGACGACGCCGAAGCCGCCGCCGAGACGAAGGCCACCGCCGCCTGGGTTCTGAGCCAGTTGGTGAAGCTGATGCATCCGCTGATGCCCTACATCACCGAGGAACTCTGGGGCACCCTGACCGAGGATAAGCAGGGCCTGCTGATCGAGGCCGCCTGGCCCGATCTGCCGGATTCCCTGATCGACAAGGCCGCCGAGGCCGACATCGACTGGGTCATCGGCCTGATCTCAGAGGTGCGCGCGGTGCGCTCGCAGATGAACGTCCCCGCGGCTGCCCACGTGCCCCTGGTTCTCAAGGGCGCTTCGGAGGAGAGCAAGGCGCGGCTTTCGGCCTACGAGGCCTTGATAAAGCGCCTGGCCCGCCTCGACAGGACCGAGGCGAGCGAGGCGCCCATCGACGGCGGCGCCGCGCAGTTCGTGCTGGGCGAAGCCACGGCGATCCTGCCGCTTGGCGAGGTGATCGACATCGCCGCCGAGCGCAAGCGCCTGGAAAAGGAGCGCGACAAGCTTCAGGGCGAGATCAGCAAGCTCGACAAGAAGCTCTCGAATGAGCAGTTCCTGGCAAAGGCGCCCGAGGAGGTGGTCGAGGAGCAGCGCGAGCGCCTTGCCGAGGCCGCCCGTTCCGTCGCCAAGATCGAGGAAGCCGTCGCCAGCCTCGGCGGGTGAGGGCTAAGAGCGCAAGGCAGGTTCCCGCAAAAAGCGATGGAGCCCTGCCGGGCGCTTGAGTAGGCTTTGCGCCAAGGGGCGGATCGAGAGCCGCCAAAACGATATTCAGCGATAGCGAAGATAAGGGGAGAGCCCAGAGATGCCGCTCGATGCACCGAAGAAGAAGTGGGACAAGTCCAAGATGGTCAGCCGCCATGTCTCGGTCGGACCGAGCAAGGCGCCCCATCGCTCCTACTACTACGCCATGGGTCTCAGCCAGGAGGATATCGACAAACCCTTCGTGGGTGTGGCGACCTGCTGGAACGAGGCGGCGCCCTGCAACATCTCCCTCAGCCGTCAAGCCCAGGTGGTCAAGAAGGGCGTGGTCGCCGGCGGCGGCACGCCGCGCGAGTTCACCACCATCACCGTGACCGACGGCATCGCCATGGGCCATGCTGGCATGAAGTCCTCCCTCGTCAGCCGCGACGTGATCGCCGATTCGGTCGAGCTGACCATGCGCGGCCATTGCTACGACGCCATCGTCGGCCTCGCGGGCTGCGACAAGTCGCTGCCCGGCATGATGATGGCCATGGTCCGCCTCAACGTGCCCGGCGTCTTCATGTACGGCGGTTCCATCCTTCCCGGCCGCTACAAGGGCCGGGACGTGACGGTCCAGGACGTCTTTGAAGCGGTCGGCGCGCACTCCGCCGGGAACATGGCGGAAGAGGATCTGCGCGCGCTTGAGTGCGTCGCCTGTCCCTCCGCGGGTTCCTGCGGCGGCCAGTTCACCGCCAACACCATGGCCTGCGTTTCCGAGGCCATCGGTCTTGCCATGCCGGGTTCGGCGGGGGCGCCCGCGCCCTACGAGACGCGCGACCAGTACGCGGAGGCCTCTGGCGAGGCCACCATGCGCCTCTTGGAGCAGAACCTGCGCCCGCGCGACATCGTGACCCGCGAGGCGCTGGAGAACGCGGCCGTCGTGGTGGCCGCGTCCGGCGGCTCCACCAACGCGGCGCTCCATCTGCCCGCCATTGCGCATGAGGCCGGCATTGAGTTCGACATCCACGATGTGGCGGCGATCTTCCGCAAGACGCCTTATATCGCCGATCTGAAGCCCGGCGGGCGTTTCGTCGCAAAGGACCTCTTTGAGATCGGCGGCGTGCCGGTCCTCATGAAGGCGCTGCTGGACGGCGGCTTCCTGCATGGCGACTGCATCACCGTGACCGGCAAGACCATGGCCGAGAACCTCGCGGACGTGGTCTTCCCGACCGATCAGGAGATCGTGCGCCCGACCAGCAACCCCATCACCTCCTGGGGCGGCGTCGTCGGTCTGCGCGGCAATCTCGCGCCGCAGGGCGCGATCGTGAAGGTCGCGGGCATGAAGAACCTGCGCTTTGAGGGCCGTGCGCTCTGCTTCGACTGCGAAGAGGACGCCTTCAAGGCGGTGCAGGAGCGCCGCTACAAGGAAGGCGACGTCTTCGTGATCCGCTACGAAGGGCCGCGTGGCGGCCCCGGCATGCGCGAGATGCTGGCGACCACGGCAGCCATCTACGGGCAGGGCATGGGCGACAAGGTCGCGCTGATCACGGACGGCCGTTTCTCCGGCGCGACCCGGGGTTTCTGCATCGGCCACGTCGGCCCGGAAGCCGCGGTCGGTGGGCCCATCGGTCTGCTGAAGGATGGCGATCCCATCGTGATCGACGCCAACGAGGGCACCATCGAGGTGGGGCTGAGCGACGCCGAACTGGAAGCGCGCCGCAAGGAATGGAAGCCGCGCGAGCACGACTATCAGTCCGGCGCCATCTGGAAGTACGCGCAGACGGTCGGCGACGCCGAGAAGGGTGCGGTCACCCATCCCGGCGCCAAGGCCGAAAAGCACGTCTACGCTGATCTGTAAGGCGAGGAGGGGACGCGCGTCCCCTCTAGCCCTGCTTCAGCACCCAGTCCGCGGCGCGCTCACCCGAGAGGTAGGCGCCGTGAACGGTGGAGAAGAACTCCACCGAGGTGTGTTCCCCGGCCAGGAAGATCCGCTCGTCGAAGGGCTCCGCGAGTCTAGGGCGCAGATGCGCCTTTCCCGCCGTCCCGGCTGAGTAGGCGCCCTGGGAATAGGGATCGGCGCTCCAGCCGGTCGTAAGCGGGTCGGCGAGGTGCTTTTCGACATCGCTGCCCAGCAGGCTCTTGAGTCCCTCCATCGCGTGATCCGCCCAGGCTGCGGTCCCCGCGGCCTCCAGCTCCTTGGCCGCGTTCCCACCGAAGAACCCCATCAGGATGGGCGCGCCGAAGACCGAGACGTGATAGCTGGGCGTTCCCCGGTCGGTGACCGAGGCGCGCAGCCGCGCACCCCTGCCAAGATCGGGGTGCGGCTCGGCGACCCTGAACAGCAGCTTGCCGGCCGAGCCCATGGGCACGGCATGAACCGCCTCCAGAATTTCAGACGGCAGGCCAGGCTCGAAACGCACCGCCTCGTTGATCAGGATGTTGCTGGGCAGGGCCACGACCGCCTGCTTGGCGCTGAGGCGGCCCCGGGCCGAGTCGATCTCGACCCCGCCTGCGGTCCTGCGGATCACCGAGACGGGGCAGGAGAGGGCGATCTCAAGTCCCTCCGACAAGGCCAGGATCAAGCTGCCGTACCCGCCTTCGACCTGCCAATCCTCCATGGTGTCGTTGTAGCGCGCGGCGTCCTTGGCCGAACAAAGCTCAGCCTCCCGGCTCGATATCCAGGTCCAGATCGCCTCGACAAAAGGGCGGTAGCGCTGGTCGGGAAGGCGGTCCAGCAGGTCCGCGACCGAAGGATCGGCGTCGAGCGGGCCGTCCATCAACTCGAAGAAAGCCTCGATCGTACCGACGATCTCCCTGCGGTCGGCCTCGTCGTATCGGTCCGGGATGCGCGAGCTGTTCCAATCGAGGTGGGTCCGCTCCACTCGGCGGCCCATACCCTCCGCGATGCCGACCATGGGGTTGAGGCTCGCAGAGTGCATGAACTGCGCGCCCAGGTCATAGGGGTGCCCGTGGAAGTCCACGGTGTTGGTTCGCCCGCCGACACGGTCGCGCGCCTCCACCACCAGGGTTCGCTTCCCCGCTGCCGTCAGGCGCCGGGCCGCGCCGATCCCGGCGGCGCCTGCGCCTACGACGATGACATCGTATTCCGCTTCCATCTCACCTCTGCTTTCCTTTTGAGCCCGGGCTTTACCGCCAGGATCGGAGGCCGCTAGTCTTGCCGGGCCGGGCAAGACTTTCAAGGACACCAGCCACCATGCGTATCGCCGTCGGCGGCTTTCAGCACGAAACCAACACCTTTGCGCCCACCAAGGCGGCGCTCAGTCATTTCCTGGAAGCCGAGGGCTGGCCGGGTCTGCTCCGGGGAAATGAACTTCCGCCGGGCGTGGCCGGAATCAACCTGCCGGTCACCGGAGCGCTGGAGGCGCTGAATGAGCTGGGGCATGAAATCCTGCCTCTCTGCTGGTGTTCGGCGCCGCCCTCCGCCCATGTCACGGACGAGGCTTTTGAGACCGTCGCCGGGATGCTGCTGGAGGACTTGCGGGCAGCGGGCCACCTGGACGGCGTCTATCTGGACCTGCACGGGGCGATGGTCACCGAATGCCATGAGGACGGGGAGGGCGAGCTGCTGCGCCGCCTGCGCGACCTCTTGGGCGAGCGCCTGCCCATCGCAGTCAGCCTCGATCTGCACGCCAACGTGACGCCGGAGATGGTGCGCCACGCCGATCTTTTGGAGATCTACCGCACCTATCCGCATATCGACATGGCCGAGACCGGGCGGCGCGCCGCCTTCGGGCTCGGCTAGGCAGAAGGCCTTCCACCAGATTCCGTTCCTCTTGCCGCTGACCGGCGGCTGCACGCTGATGGACCCGGCCAAGAGCCTCTATCAGTCAATACCCAGGATATTAGATGAAGAAAGGCTGACAAGCTTCTCTTTTGCTTGTGGGTTTCCGCCTGCCGATATTGAGAATGCCGGACCCTCCCTGGTTGCCTATGGACCGGACGCCGGTCTCGCCGATGCGGTGCTGGAGCGCTTCACCCAGCGCATCCTCGCGCAGGAGGAGGCCTTTGCCGCCGCCATCTATCCCGCCGCCGAAGTCGTCGCCAAGGCCAAGGAGATTGCAGCGGGCGCCAGCAGGCCTGTCGTGCTGGCCGATACCCAGGACAATCCAGGGGCGGGCGGCAACGGGGACACCACCGGGTTGCTGCGCGCCCTGATTGACCAGGACGCCGGGGGCGCGGTCCTGGGCGTGCTCTACGACCCGGAGGTCGCAGCGCAGGCCCACGGACGGGGCGAGGGCGCGGCGATCCAGGTATCCCTCGGGGCCAAGTCAGGCTGGCCGGGCGTCACGCCCATCGAGAGCGCGGCGCGCATCCTTGCGCTCAGCGACGGCAAGTCCCTGGGCACCGGCCCCTTCTACAAAGGCGCGCACATCGAGCTGGGGCCCTGCGCGTTGCTGGAGATGGGCGGGGTGCGTGTCCTGGTCGGCTCGCGGCGCGTCCAGGCGGCGGACCAGTCCATGTTCCGCCAGATCGGCGTGGAGCCGGGCCAGGTCAAAATCCTGGCGCTGAAGTCGTCGGTTCACTTCCGCGCCGACTTCCAGCCCATCGCGGAGGCCGTGCTGGTAGCGGCCGCCCCCGGGCCCAACCCCATCGACCACCGAACGCTGGACTACAAGCGCCTGCGCCCCGGCGTGCGTCTGATGCCAGGCGGACCCGAGCACCGCGGCTAGCCGTTGCCCTGAGGCCTTGCTTGGCCTATAGCTTGGGCCGATTTCGACACCATATCTCCAGTCTCCGGCCTCTCGGCCTGCTACCTGGCAAGCAAGGATCCGCATGTCACGCATTCTCGTCACCTCCGCGCTGCCCTACATCAACGGCATCAAGCACTTGGGCAATCTCGTCGGCTCCATGCTGCCGGCGGATGTCTACAGCCGCTTCATGCGCCAGCGCGGCCATGACGTGCTCTACATCTGCGCGACCGACGAGCACGGCACGCCCGCCGAGCTCGCGGCTTTGGAAGCGGGACAGAGCGTCCAGGACTACTGCGCCGAGCAGCATGAGCTGCAAAAGCGGGTGGGGGAGGCCTTCCACCTCTCCTTCGACAACTTCGGGCGGTCATCCAGTCCGCAGAACGCCGAGCTGACCCAGCACTTCTGCCGCAAGCTGGACGAGCACGGCTTCATCGAGGAGCGCGATATCAAGCAGGTCTACTCCGTGGACGATGGCCGCTACCTGCCTGACCGCTACATCGAGGGGACCTGCCCGCACTGCAACTACGAGCGCGCGCGCGGCGACCAGTGCGAGAACTGCACGCGCCTTCTGGACCCGACCGACCTGATCGAGCCGCGCTCGGCCGTCTCCGGGTCGACAAACCTGGAGGTGCGGGAGACCAAGCACCTCTTCTTGAAGCAGTCCCTCTTCGTGGATGAGCTGCGCGCTTGGATCGACAGCAAGAATAAAAGTTTTGTACATGGAATTCTTAAAGACAGACAAGCGCGAAACTTGATTAAAAGTGTCATCAGTATAGGTCGGGATTTGTCAATCGAGGTGTTAGCTGAGGGGATTGAGGAAGAG
>JARRJC010000047.1 GCA_037379885.1 Limibacillus sp. | reverse complement strand
TATCTGACCCCCAACAATGCTGACTCCACGCCAGGCGCCAGCGTGGCCGAATGTCTCTCCAGTAAGAGCTTTGCGGAGCCCATCAGCCGTCATGTGACGGCGCTTTGCCGGATATCGGGGGCAGAGCTGTACGGTTGCCCGGACGCCACGCCAACCGAAGCAGGTATTCCACCGCTCCGGATGAACTAGCGGGCCGTCCGGCGGGCCTTCGTTAATCTGCCGCCTTCACCATGTGCAGCGTGCGCTGCGGGAAGGGGATGGAGATGCCCTCGGCGTCCATCTTCTCCTTGATGGCGCGGGTCATGTCCCACTTCAGCGGCCAGTAGTCGCCGGAGGCGCACCACATGCGGATCACGAAATCGACCGAGCTTTCGCCCAGGTTCCCGACGGCGACCAGCGGGGCGGGGTCCTTCAGGCAGCGCGGGTCCGCCGCGATCAAGCTTTCGACCGCCGCCTTGGCCTTTTCGATATCGTCCTCGTAGGCGATGCCCAGCGCCAAATCCAGACGGCGCGTCGCGTGGAAGGAATAGTTGGTCACCGGCGAGCCCCAGACCTGCCCGTTCGGGATGATGATCTGGACGTTGTCCGGCGTCGCCAGTTCGGTAACGAAGAGCGAGAGGCCCATTACCGTTCCGGCCTGCCCGCCAACCTCCACGTAATCGCCTACCTTGAAGGGGCGGAACAGCAGCAGCATGACGCCGGCCGCCACGTTGGAGAGCGTGCCCTGCAGGGCGAGACCGATGGCGAGGCCCGCGGCACCCAAGACGGCGATCAGGCTGGCGGTCTGCACGCCGAACTGGTTCAGAACCGCGATGACGGTGAAGGCCAGGACCAGATAGCGCGCAATGCTGCCGAAGAAGCTGCGCAGCATCTCGTCGACGTGCTTGGCGCGCGAGAGACCCTTGTAGACCAGAGATTCGACCCGCCGAGAGACGAAGACGCCCACCAGCAGTATCGCAACGGCGCCGATCACGCTGAGGCCGTAGGTGGTGATCAGTTCTATCGCCTGCTGCACGGCGGCTTCCATCTGTTTCTCCATCTCTCCCATCTTAAGGTCCTCTCTGAATGCTGTTGCCTCTCGCGGTAAAGTAACCCGCTCTCCGCATAAGACAAATCCAAAGACGGATAAAGAAAAACCCCCGTTCCTGTCAGGGAGACGGGGGTTTTCCGAGGCGTCGCGATTGACGGTTCAGAAGGGGTTCCAGGATTTCTCCTTGGTGTAGTGGAGGTAACCCACGTTCGCGCCCGCGCGCAGCCCGACGCCGGTGCGGATCGGGGCCAGCGTGATGTCGCCGCTGCGCTGATAGTTGATCGAAAGTCCGGCGACGAAATAGAGGCTGCCGTCGACTCCCGGGAAGCGCTGGAAGAGGGACTCCTGGTTGGGCAGGTTGTAGATCAGGGTCATGTTGCGCGACGCGTTGCCGCCCAGGTCGAAGCCGACCGAGGGGCCCTGCCAGTAGACCGTGCGCGATCCGTGGACCTTGCTGTTGAGTGTGCCTTCGCCGTAGCGCAGGCCGACGCCGATGGCGCCGCCGACCTCTTCGCCGATGATGTAGGCGTTGGGGCGGCCCTGATCCTCGAAGACCTTGGCGATGCCCTCGGCCAAGCCCTCGGTGGTTTCACCGAAGAAGCCGCGCGCCTTTTCCAGGATTTCGTTCTGGCTGTAGGTGGTGTCGTCGCTGTCGGCCGTGGAGCCGCCATCCTGGCCGCTGTTGTCCTGTGCTCTGGTCGCCGCGGGCGCCAGGGTCAAAAGCCCGGCCATCAGCGCTGCGACGAGAGCGGTGAGGGTGGTTCGTCGATTAATGTTTTTCATGGCAAAACTCCAAATGGGAAGCCGGGGGCGGCGATCAAGCAGGATCACGAAAGCATCACAGGTGAAAGGGGCAGGGGGGCGAAGTCCTCTTAAGACGGCAGGTAGTCCAGCGGCAGTTCGTTGGTCGCTTTCAGCTCCTCCATCACGAAGGAGGCCGACACGTCGGAGAGTTCGATACGTGCGATCAGCCGCTTGTAGACCGCATCATAGCCCGCGATGTCGGGTACGACGATCTTCAGAAGATAGTCCAAGTCTCCGCTCATGCGATAGAACTCCACAACTTCGTCAATCTCGTTCAGCGCCTCCGCGAAGCGGTTCAGCCAGCCTTGGCTGTGTTGGTTCGTGCGCACCCGGACGAAGGCGATGACGCCCAGACCGAGCGCTTCTCGGTCGAGCAGCGCGACTCGCCGCTTGATGACGCCGGACTTCTCTAAGGCCTGAATGCGGCGCCAGCATGGCGATGTCGAAAGACCGACCCGCTCGGCGATCTCCGCCAGGGAGAGATCCGAGTCGCGTTGCAGAAGAACGAGAATCTTACGATCGAGCTTATCCAAGAGAAATTTTTCTTCTTTCCGAGAAATATTGGGAGAAAATACTAACATTCTTTTCAGGGGAGGCAAAGATCGCAAAAAATTTCTCGCGGTATTCTGGTAGGGTGTTCAGAACCTGAACGTAAAGCGCTGGAGAGAGACGAGATCATGCTGAAACAGCTTTTCACCGAGCATCCCGCGTCCGTGGACGAGACCTACGGCGAGCATTTCCTCGTTGCGGGTTCCTTTGCCTTCACCCTGCTCCTCGCCACGCTGGCCTGCGCAGTTCATGCCGTTCTGCCTTTCTGTTTCGAGAAGACGGGCAGCCGTCTGATCACGCAGCTGCACGACCGGATGGTGACGAACCGCAACCGCCATGCGGCGGATTCCGCCGAGGGCGCGGGCTACCCCCGCCGGGCCTGACACGTCTTCCGATCGCAAGGGATCGCTTCAGGGCGCGGGCTGATCCGAGGCCTTTTCGAGCAGCCAGTCCTTGACCGCCCGCACCTGCGGGCGCGCCAGCGCCCCCTCCGGCCAGACCAGATAGAAGGCGGCCTCCCCACTCAGGATCTCAGGCCGCGCGGCGGTCAGGAAACCGCGGCGCATCAGGTCGTCCACCAGGTGGCGCCAGCCGAGCGCCACGCCCTGCCCCTCGAACGCGGCCTGGATCACCAGCGCATAGTCGTTGAGCCTCAAGCCCTCTCCCCTGTCTTCGAAGGTCTGCCCGTGACTGGCGAACCACTCGGGCCAGGAGGGGCGGGGCCGGAAGGGCTCTTCGAGGTGAATGAGTTTGGCGCGTGTGAGCGCGGCCAGATCGTCGAAGGGGCCCGCCTCCGATAGATAGCCGGGCGCGCAGACCGCCTGGACGCGTTCCTGGGTGAAGAGCGCTTCCCCACAGCCCGGCCACATGCCGCTGCGTCCGCGGCGAATGCCGAGCGAAATGCCCTCGGCGGCCAGATCGACGTCCTTGTCGGTGGTTTGCAGCCGCAGATCGATCTCCGGGTGGCGGCGCCGGAAATCGGAGAGGCGGGGAACGATCCAGTAGCTGGCGAAGGCCGTGGAAAGGGAGAGGGTGACGTGGCTCTCATCCCGGTCGCGCCGGATCTCTTCGGCTGAGCGGCGGATGTGGGAGAGGCCCAGGGCGACGTCGTTGAAGAAGCGCTCCCCGCTCTCGGTCAACTCGACGCGCCGGTGGCGGCGCAGGAAGAGCGCCACGCCCAGCGCTTCCTCCAACTGGCGTATCGCGTAGCTGACCGCTGCCTGGCTGACCCCCATTTCCTGGCCCGCGCGGGTGAAGCTGCCAAGTCTGGCGGCGGCCTCAAAAGCCAAGAGGGCGTTTGCAGAGGGGATGAGGCGTCTTAGGCTTTCCATAAATATAATTTATCTAACTCCTAAGAATTTTGCCAGATCACAGGGAAAAGCGCTGCAATTACCATTGGTCATTCTATGCGTGACAAGGTGATCGGTGATGTTGGCAGATCAGAGCGATACCAAGCGCCGGCGCGGGCCGGGGCGAGGCGGCAGAGCCGGGCGCGCCGCAGCGACGCCAGGTCCCAGCGCACCCGCGATCCTGAAGCGCCGGATCGCCCCCTACGACCTGTTGCGCGAGGAGGAGCTGGTCCGCATCGAAGCCGCCAGCGAGACGCTGCTTCAGGAAATCGGCATGGAGATCCGTGAAGACCCGGAGAGCCTCAAGCTGTGGAAAGAGGCCGGGGCCGAGGTCAAGGGCGAGCGCCTGCGCTTCCCCAAGGGGCTCGTGCGCAAGGTCATCGTGGAGAACGTTCCCTCAAGCTTCACCCAGCACGCCCGCAACCCGGAGCGCTCCGTCATCATCGGCGGCGATCACGTGGTCTTCTCGCCTGCCTACGGGTCGCCCTTCGTCAGCGATCTGGAGGGCGGGCGGCGCTACGGCACCATCGAGGATTTCCGCAATTTCGTGAAGCTCGCCTACGCAAATCCCTGGCTCAATCATTCCGGCGGAACGGTCTGCGAGCCGGTCGACGTGCCCGTCTCCAAGCGTCACCTGGATATGGTCGAGGCGCACCTGCGCTTTTCTGACAAGCCCTTCATGGGGTCGGTGACGGCTGGAGAGAGGGCGGCCGATTCCATCGAGATGGCCCGCATCGTCTTCGGCGCCGACTTCGTCGAACGCAACTGCGTGATCCTGGGCAACATCAACGTCAACTCACCGCTGGTCTACGACGCAACCATGACCGCCGCCTTGAAGACCTACGCCGCCGCCAACCAGTGCGCCGTGGTCGTGCCCTTCATCCTGGGCGGCGCCATGGGGCCGGTCACCACCGCCGGCGCGATCGCCCAGGCCATGGCCGAAGCCATGGTCGGCGTTGCGCTCACGCAACTGGTGAGGCCGGGCGCGCCGGTCATCCTCGGCAATTTTCTCTCCTCCATGTCCTTGCGTTCGGGCGCCCCCACCTTCGGCATGCCGGAGCCTTCGCTGGGCTACTTCGCGGTCGGTCAGTTGGCCCGGCGGCTGGGCGTGCCGCTCCGCTGCGGCGGGGCGATCACGGCATCCAAGGTAGCGGACGCTCAGGCGGCCCAGGAAAGCGTCGACTCCCTGAACGCCACCTTGCTGGCGGGCGCGAACTTCATCCTGCATGCCGCCGGATGGCTGGAGGGCGGCCTGACCGTCGGCTACGAGAAGTTCATGATCGACGCCGACCGTCTCGGCATGGCGCATAGGTTCCTCGAAGGTCTCGTCGTCGACGAGAACGCGCTTGCGCTCGATGCCTTCCGCGAAGTCGGGATCGGCAAGCACTTCCTGGGCTGTGCGCACACCCTGGCGAACTATCAGACGGCCTACTACGACCCCGCCCTGAGCGACAGCGATTCCTTTGAGCAGTGGCGCGACGGCGGAAGCCTCGACAGCCAGCAGCGCGCCCATGCCGCCTGGAAGAAGGCGCTGGCCGACTACGAGCCGCCGCCGATGGAGGAGGCCGTGTCCGAGGCGCTCTCCGACTTCGTCGCCCGCCGCAAGGCGGAGCTTCCCGACGCCTGGTATTGACCCCATGGGCCAAGCCTTCCCACAGCTTTTCTCGCCCCTCACGCTGCGGCACAAGACCCTGAGGTCGCGCCTCACCTTCGGTGCGCATACGGCCAACATGTCCGAGGGCGGGCTGCCGAGCGAACGCCACCGTGGCTACTACGAGGAGCGGGCCCGGGGCGGCGCGGCCATGATCGTCGTCGAGCCCGTGCCGGTCCACGAGAGCGCGGTGCTGACGCGCGGCAACTTCAGGCCCGGCGACGACGCCGTCATTCCCGGCTTCCGCAAGATCACCGAGGCGGTGAAAGCCCACGGCGCCGTGCCGCTCAACCAGCTCTACCACGTCGGCCAGCACGGCGACTTCGACAACTCCTTCCACGCCAACTGGTCGCCCTCGGGCCTGCCGTCCTATCACGACAGCGACGGCAGCCACGCCATGACCGAGGCGGAGATCGAGGAGCTTTTGGAAAGCTACGTGGCAGCCGCCCGCCGGGCCCGCGAAAGCGGCTTCGAGGGGGTGGAGCTCTTCGCCGCCTACCACGCCCTGATCGATCAGTTCTGGACACCCTGGTCGAACCGGCGGGACGACCGCTGGGGCGGCAGCTTCGAGAACCGCATGCGTTTCTCAACCGAGCTGACCAGCCGCATCCGCAAGGCCTGCGGCGAGGACTTCATCATCGGCATGGCGGTCTCGATGCATCCCGAGGTCGAGGCCTCGCTCTCGGTCGAGGCCATGCAGGAGATCGCGGTCTATCACGACGAGCGCGCCTTGATCGACTACATGACCTGCGGCACCGGCAGCTACTTCGACTTCTATCCGCTCATGCCGACGGTGCTCTACGGCGACAAGCTGGGCGTTCCCTATGCCGAGGCACTGAAGCAGGTGGTCAAGCACACCCGCATCCAGGCCGAGAGCCACATCCGGACCCCGGAGAACGCCGACTATGTGATCGCTTCCGGTCAGGCCGATCTGGTCTCCATCGTGCGCGGCCAGATCGCCGACCCGCACCTCGCCAACAAGGCGCGCGAGGGTCGGCCCGAGGACATCCGGCCCTGTCTCTCCTGCAACCAGATGTGCTGGGGCAGGCGGGCGCGCGACTACTGGATCTCCTGTCTCATCAACCCCTCGGCGGGGCGGGAGTTCGAATGGGACGGCGACCGCTTCACGCCGGCTGCGGCGCCCAAGCGCGTGCTGGTGGTGGGCGGCGGGCCCGCCGGGCTGGAGGCCGCCCGCGTGGCGGCCGAGCGCGGCCACAAGGTGACGCTCTGCGAGGCGGGCCCGGAGTTGGGAGGGCGCTTCCGCCTCGCCGGGCTACAGCCGCGCCGCGCGCAGATCCTGGACCTTATCCAATGGTACGAGACGCAGCTCGGCAAGCTGCAGGTGGAACTGCGGCGCAACTGCTTCCTGGAGCCGGAGGAGATCGAGGCCTTCGGGGCCGATCATGTGATCCTCGCGACCGGATCCCTGCCGACGGAGTCCGGCTTCCAGCGCGCCCTGCCGGAGGTCGAGACGCTACCGGGGATCGACAAGGGCGGCGTCTTCTCGGTCGAGGACGTCATGAGCCGCAATGCGCGTCCTGGAAAGCGGGTCGTTGTGCTGGACGACGTCGGCCACTGGCACGCGGCGGGAACCGCCTGGCATCTGGCCGAGCAGGGCCATGAGGTCACCATCGTGACCCGCTTCGCCATGACCGGTTGGGAACTGGTGCGCACCGCGACCGACTGGCCCTTGAGGAAGCGCCTGAAACAGCTGGGCGTGGAGACCCTGAGCGATTCCGCGATCACGGCCTGGAAGGGTCCGGGCGAGGGGGCGGAGGTGCTGGACCTGCGCGACGGCGAAAAGCGTGTGGTCCAGGCCGACACGCTGGTCCTGGGTTGCGCCAACGAAAGCCAGCGCTGGCTGGGTGATGCCTTGGAGGAAAGGGCGGAGCGCGGTTACGGTCTTCACAGCATCGGCGACGCCGTCGCCCCGCGCCTGGCCGTGATGGCGATCTACGAGGGCCGCAAGCTGGCCCGCGAACTCTAGAAGCGAAGACGAGAGATTGAGAGATGCGAGAGAACGACCCGCTGCTGCAACCCTACCAGCTAAAGCACCTGACCCTGCGCAACAGGATCATGTCGACAGCGCACGAGCCGGCCTATTCCGAAGACGGCCTGCCCAAGGACCGCTACCGCCTCTATCACCTGGAAAAGGCCAAGGGCGGCATCGCACTCACCATGACCGCGGGGTCGGCGATCGTCTCTCCTGATTCGCCTGAGGCGTTCGGCAACCTCCATGCCTACCGGGACGAGATCGTGCCCTGGCTGAAGCGCCTGACCGACGACTGCCACGAGCAAGGCGCGGCGGTGATGATTCAGCTCACCCACCTCGGGCGGCGCACCAATTGGAACAAGGCGGACTGGCTGCCGGTCCTGGCGCCCTCGCCGATCCGCGAACCGGCGCACCGGGCCTTTCCCAAGGCCGCCGAGGAGTGGGACCTGGAGCGCATTGCAAAGGACTACGCTGCGGCGGCGCAAAGGATGCAGGAAGCCGGGCTCGACGGGATCGAACTGGAGGCCTACGGCCATCTGCTCGATCAGTTCTGGTCGCCCGCCACCAACAAGCGCGAGGATCGCTACGGCGGCTCTCTCGACAACCGTCTGCGATTCACCCATCAGGTCTTGGAGGAGATCCGCAAGGCAACCGGACCCGACTTCATCCTTGGGCTGCGGCTGGTCGCAGACGAGGACTGGGACAAGGGCCTGAGCCGTGAGGACGGGCTGGAGATCTGCCGGCGCCTGGTCGGCGGGGGGCGCATCGACTTCCTGAATGTCATCCGCGGTCACATCGAATCCGACGCCGTTCTGTCGAAGGTCATACCGATCCAAGGAAGCCCCGCCTCGCCGCACCTGGACTTCGCGGGCGAGGTGCGCGCCGAGACAAAGTTCCCGGTGTTCCACGCCGCGCGCATCAGCGATGTCGCCACGGCCCGTCACGCCATCGCCGAGGGCAAGCTCGACATGGTCGGCATGACGCGCGCCCACATCGCCGACCCCCACATCGCCAAGAAGGTGGCCGAGGGGCGCGAAGAGGACATCCGCCCCTGCGTCGGCGCGACCTATTGTCTGGACCGGATCTACGAGGGGCATGAGGCGCTTTGCATCCACAACCCCTCGACCGGCCGCGAGGCGAGCCAGCCGCATGTCCTCAAACCCAGTGAAGGGCCGAAACGCCGCGTGGTGGTGGTCGGCGCTGGACCGGCGGGGCTTGAGGCCGCGCGGGTCTCCGCTGAGCGCGGCCACGAGGTGGTCGTCTTCGAAGCAGCTGACCAGCCTGGCGGACAGGTGCGGCTTGCCGCCCAGTTGAAGCGCAGGTCGGAGCTGATCGGCATTTCGGACTGGCGCATGGCCCAGTGCCAGCGCCTGGGCGTCGAGTTCCGCTTCAACAGCTACGCCGAAGCCGCTGAGGTCCTGGCCGAAGAGCCGGACATCGTGGTGGTCGCCACCGGCGGCCTGCCGGACAGCGGCTGGCTGGAAGAGGGCGCCGATCTGGTGGTGAGCGCCTGGGACATCCTCTCCGGCGACGCCAAGCCGGGGCAGCGTGTCCTGCTGTTCGACGACAACGGCGGGCATCCCGGCATGCAGGCCGCCGAGGCGCTGGCGGAAGCCGGCAGCAGCTTGGAAGTGGTCAGCCCGGAGCGCTTCTTCGCGCCGGAGATGGGCGGGCTCAACCACGTCGCCTATGCGAAGTGCTTCGCCGAGCATGGCGTGCGGGTCACCATCAACAGTCGTCTCGTCGGCGTCAGGCGCTCTGGCAACGCGCTGCTGGCGCTGATCGGCAGCGACTATGGCGACAAGGTGCAAGAGCGTGAGGTCGATCAGGTGGTGGTGGAGCACGGGACCCTGCCGCTGGACGACCTCTACTTCGACCTGAAGCCGCATTCCGTGAACCTCGGCGCTGTGGACTACGAGGCTTTCATCGCCGGGCGGGAACAGTCGGTCACGGATAACGCTGAGGGTCGGTTCCGGCTCTATCGGATCGGCGATGCCGTGGCCAGCCGCAACATTCATGCCGCGATCTATGACGGCTTGCGGCTTTGCCGGACCTTCTGAAGCTGTTCTCGAACGGCGCTTGCCGCCGAAAAATATGACAAAAGCTCTGTCAACGGGGCTTTCCAATCTGCCCTGTGGCGCCATTTCTTTGGGGTAGGGGTTTGACGGGGCGTTTGCCCAAGTTCTCCCCTCGATGCACAAGGCAACAAGGGACGGAGCAACAGGGACTGATGGCGGCCAAGCTTCCCTACAGAGCGGAAACGGCGACGGGCGACCGGCTGGACTTCGAGTTTCCCCTACATGGCGAAACCGGCGATCCGGTCCGGGTATCCCAGATGTTGAGCGCCGTTCTTGGCACCCTCGACCGGGAGGTGAAACTGGATCCGACCACCAGCAACGGCGATCTGCTGCAAGCCATGGCCATGGCGCTCGCGGTGCGCTGCGCCATGCTCAGCGGCGGCGAGGAAACGGCGGAAGCCATGACGCGCCAACTTCTCGATCAGGCTTTCGCAGCCGCGCGCGCCGTGGAGCGGGAGTCACCGGCGGCGGGCCATGCTTGAGTTTCCCGAAAAGCGCGACCGCAAGGCCGAGGAGCAGTTCCACCGGCTCTATTGCCGCGTGTCCGAGCTGCGCGAAAGCAAACCGCTTTACCCCAACGAAGAGCTGAACCGGCTGTTCGAGGCGCTGCGCGAAGGCAAGGGTGGACTTGAAAGCCAGGAGATCGAAGACCGGATCTGGGTGCTTTGGTGCAGCCACGATGAGCCGGAGGCCTGCGCGCGCATGGAATCTTGCATCCAAGCCATCGCCAAGCGTGACGATGCCCGCGCCCACAAGCTCCTCGATGAGATGGGAACGCGTTGGAAGGGCTGGGCCGAGGTCTGGAACAAGCGCGCCACGTTGTTGTTCCTAGAGGGGCGGGACGCGGAGAGCCTGTCGGACATCGACCGCACGCTCTCGTTGGAGCCGCGCCATTTCGGCGCGCTCTGCGGCCTGGGTCAGATCGCCATCCGTCAGGGGGAACCGCACCTTGCGCTTGCCGGCTTCCAGGCCGCGGTCGCGATCAACCCGAATCTGGCCGGGGCCCGCGCCACGGCGGAGAGCCTGCACCGCTCGCTGCGCTGCCAGAACAACTGACCTGACTGCCGCTATGACCCATCGGGAGAGCCCAAGCCGCCGGGGCGGCAGCCACCGAAAGGCGCATCTGCCGGAAAAGCTCTGCCCTGTCTGCCAGAGGCCCTTCGCCTGGCGCAAGAAATGGGCGCGCGATTGGGAAAAGGTGCGCTACTGCTCCAAGGGCTGCGCGGGGCAGGCCAGGCAAGCCTGAGGCCCGCCGGACTTTTGCCCTATCGGCTTCAGGCGGCGGATACGATGCGGCGCGTCGCCAGTTTTCCGACCTGATTCGCATTCCGGCGCGCCTTCAGGAAGCGCGCCAGGGCGCTGGGCGTCATCACCAGATCGCCGCGCGAGATTTGACCGCGCAGACGCCCCATGTGGCGCAGGCCCCAGCTGTCGTTGCGTCGCTTCGTTTGAGTGGATCCGCTCATGTCGCGGCCCTCCTTCCTCGTTATCCCGTTGGCAGGATTTAAGGCCCAGGAGGGGGCGAATACCATTAAAGGATTGTTTAATAATGTCTAACTTTCCCTTAATGGATTACATTCCAGAATTGTCCTTAACCCGACTTTCCGCTCAGAGCGCGGCCTGATAGCGTTAGCGTCGGTTTTCGGCTGATCTGGCCGTCCCTCAGCGAAGGATCTTCGACCATGCGCAAGCTCATCGCGCCTTGCCTCTTGTCCGGGCTGCTGGCCTGGATGCCCGGACGGGCGGACGCACAGGATTCACTGGAGCTGTTGCAGGCGGCGCAGGGGCCGGCGCTGCTCTGTCCGGAGCAGAACCAACTGCACGGTTTTTCCTCGGAGTGGCCGGATGGACGCCCCTTGGCGCCGAACCGCGAACCGGTCGCCTTCGTCAAGGATGCCGAGGGGCTTCTGAAGATCTCTTTCAACCCCGACAACCCCAAGGAAATGCTGATCGACCGGCTGACCGTGGTGGTGACGGCTTACGATAACCCACTGCATATCGTTGGCTTGGAGGTGGGGAGTGACCTGATCGGGCTGGCGCGTCTCTACGCGGTTGCCTTCGATCGAAACGAGGTCGGCTCCAGCTGGGCGGTTTCCTCCGCCGACACTCAGGCGGGGTCCGTCTGGTGGCGCTGCCGCAGCGTCTCACCGAAAGAGCTGCTGCCCTAGGCCCGCGGTCCAAAATGGAAAGGCCCGCGTTCCCTCACAGAACTCGCGGGCCTTTGCCAATAGTTCAAAAGGAGCAGCGTCAGATCAGCCGACCACCTTCAGGTTCTGGGCAGATTCCTTGCCGTTCTTACCCATCTGAAGCTCGAACTCCACCACCTGGCCTTCGTTCAGGCCGGGCAGGCCAGCACGCTCGACGGCGGAAATGTGCACGAAGGCGTCCTTCGAGCCGTCTTCCGGCGTGATAAATCCATAGCCCTTGGTGGCGTTGAACCACTTAACGGTTCCTTTGGTCATAGTCTTAGTCCTCGTAAGTCATAAGGTACCGCCGTCCTCTCCCGCTCAGGAAGGCGACGGCGGCGGCTTTAAGTCGTCAAGACTCGGAGGATTCGAAGCTAGGTCGGCATGACGCAGCAAGAATGGACGCCGGGTCTTCACAACGAAGCCCCATTTACGCGCAGCCCAGAGTAAATCGCAAATAAATTCGGGATGGCGTTCCTAGGGCAATTTCGTGACCGTTCCGCTTTCCGGCCCGGCCCAAATGCCGCATAGTTCGGGTGAGGGAGAGTATAGATGATGCAACGGATAGCCCTGCTCGGGGCGCTGGCGCTGCTTGCCGCCTGCGCCTCGCCAAGTCAGCCGCCGCCCAGTCAACCGGTCGCGCCTGCGCCCGCGCCCGCACCCAGCGCGCAGGAGAAGGAGGACACCAAGAGCGGCGTTACCCTCCAGGACGTGGCCGACGAGCTGGAATGGCGGAAGAAGACCGCAGACGAGCTGAAGGCGGTCAACTAGACCGCCTTTGCATCGCCCGCCCCCTCAAAGGCCCCGGCGCCCCCACCTGCCGCCGGGGCCTGCACGAGGGGGCTCCCCTCCGATAGTCTTTGTCTAATGTGCCATGCCGTTGGCTTGGCTCCGGTCGGCCTTGGTGCCGGTTCCCACGCGCGCCAGGGTTGGCTCGCTGGTCTCCGTCGAGCGTGCGTCCAGGTTCTTCAAGGCGCGCGCGACCCGCTCCCGCCCTGCCTCGACCGGAATGCCCTCGTAGCGGCAGGAGGCGACGATCTGGTCGCAGATGAACTTCGGCTGATAGTTGGCGATGTTCTTGCCGATCTCCTTCATGAAGCCGACGACTTGCTGGAGCATCTCCTCGGTGAGCTCGATGCCGGCGTTGTCGGCCACGGCCTGGAAGATGCGGCAGTAGTCCTCCAGGGAAGGATTCTTGATCTCCACCTTGTAGGGGATACGGCGCAGGAAGGCGGGGTCCATCAGATCGCTCGGCGTCAGGTTGGTCGAGAAGACCACCAGGGCGTCGAAGGGAATCTCGAAGGACTTGCCGGTGTGCAGCTTCAGGAAGTCCACCCGCTTTTCCAGGGGGACGATCCAGCGGTTCAGGAGGTGATCGGGCGGCACGATCTGACGCCCAAAGTCGTCGATCATCATGATGCCGTTGATCGCCTTGAAGTGGAGCGGCGCTTCATAGAAGCCGCTGATGGCGTTGAACTGAAGGTCCAGCATCTCCAGCGTCAGCTCGCCGCCGGTGATCACCACCGGACGGCGCACCGGCACCCAGCGCAGGTCCAGGTCCTCGCGCTCGATGGAGCGCTCGATCAGGATGGAGTTCTCCTCCTGGCTCTTGACCTCGATCGGCTGGTGCAAAGAGGGGTCGTAGACCTTGATGATCTCGCCCTCGATCTCGATGCAGTGCGGGATGTAGATGGCCTTCTTGAACATCTTGCCCATGCGCTCGGCGAGCGACGACTTGCCGTTGCCGGGGCTGCCGAACAGCAGCATGGAGCGGCCCGAGTTCACCGCCGGGCCGATCTCCGCGAGGAGGTCCTCAGGCACCACCAGATCGGAGAAGGCTTCGTCGATCCGCTCGCGGTCGACCGTCTCGTTGGTGATCTGCTGCAGGTTGACCCGGCGGCAGAAGGCTTCCAGGGAGACCGGCGCGGGGCCGACATACTTGTTGCGCTCATGCGCTTCCTTGGCCATCTGCCGTCCCGCCGAGGTCAGGGAGTAGCGGAACTGTCCGCCGACGCCGCTGCCTTGCGAGCCCAGGATTTCGGCCAGGTTGTTGTTCTTCAACTCCTCGAGCTGGCTCTCCACCACGGAATAGGGCAGTTTCAGCGCCTTGCAGAGCTGCGCGGGCGTTTCCAGCTTTCGCAGCAGCATCATCTTCAGGAGCAGCGAATGGATCGTGCCCTCGCTGATGCCGGTATCCTTGAGGGTCTTGGGCTCCGGCGGCGCTGCGTGGAGGAACTCCGACAGCTCCTCCTCCGTAAGCGCGCCGATGGCGACCAGGTTCTCCCCCAAACGGCCGCCCTCACGGACCTGACGTTCGGAGGCGCGCTGAACGTCTTCGTCCGTGACGCTGCCTTGGGCAATCAGTAGCTCGCCGATACGCATTTTCTCAATCCTCGCTGTCGCGTTCTTCTCTGGTTAGCGGAGCGGTAGCCCCGTTTTCATTACATAAAATTACATTTAATTATTGACCGGGGATTAATGAGCGGCCGATTTCCTAGAAAAAATCCGAG
>JARRJC010000046.1 GCA_037379885.1 Limibacillus sp. | reverse complement strand
GAAGGAGATAGGGCGGCCTGGGAACGTTTGTTCGATGAATACGCAGCCTTCTACAAAACCAGCATCCCCAGCGGTGGTCACGTCAAGGTTTGGGATTGGATATTCGATGGAGACAATCCCTTCTGGTGCGCCGTAGCGGTGGATTCCCAGGACGAACCCTATGGCTTTACCCAGTATCAATTGATGCACGATTCCCTATCTGCCTCGATGGTCTGCTATTTGAGTGATCTATATGTGCGTCCCGACCAAAGGGAGGCCGGCACAGGGCGCGCGCTTATTGATCACGTGTTGGCTTTTGCCCATGAGCGCGGCATTAAAGACGTTACTTGGCTGACACAGGAGTTCAACTACCGCGCGCGCCAACTCTATGACAGCTATCAGCCGAAGAGCGACTTCATCCTCTATAGCATTCCAATTGAGCCATAGAGCCCTGAATGTAACGCTTAAGAAGGTTGTGATAGCGCAACGAGCGGCGCGTGGGACCGTTCTATTCCTTTCCTCAGGCACCAATCGCTGATGGAAAGGAAAACGAGATGCTTACACGTAGAGCCGCACTTCTGGGGGGCGCCATGCTTCCCGCCGCCCCCTACCTCCTGAAGACAGCCTCGGCTAGCGATGAGCTGATGGACACCTCCTCTGCTGCGCCGGTTGACCTATCAAGCCTGCCCCGCCAGAAGGTGAAGCTGGTCAAACCGCCCTTCGTTCACGATCACGAGCAGATCGCGTCTGGCGGTCCAAAGATCGTCGAGTTCGAGATGAAGATCATCGAGCAAGAGGTGCAGATCGCCGATGACGCCTATCTGCAAGCCATGACCTACAACGGTTCGATTCCCGGGCCGCTGATGGTGGTGCACGAAGGCGATTATGTCGAGTTGACGCTGTTCAATCCGCCCGAGAACTATCTGCAGCACAACATCGACTTCCACGCCGCGACCGGCGCTCTTGGCGGCGGCGCTCTGACCCTGATCAACCCCGGCGAGAAGACCACGCTGCGCTTCAAGGCGACGCGCCCTGGCGTCTTCGTCTACCACTGCGCACCGGGCGGGCCGATGATTCCCTGGCACGTCGTCTCAGGCATGTCCGGCGCGATCATGATCCTGCCGCGCGATGGGCTACGAGACCACAACGGGCGCCAGGTCACCTACGACCGCGTGTTCTACATCGGCGAGAACGACTTCTACATCCCGCGCGACGAGACGGGAGCCTTCAAGCGCTATGCCGACGTAGGAGAGGGCTACGGGGATATGGAAGAGGTCATGCGCGGCTTGATTCCAACCCACGTCACCTTCAACGGCAGGGTTGGCGCGCTGACAGGTGAAAATGCCCTGCAGGCGTCGGTTGGCGAGCGGGTCCTCATGATCCATGCCCAGGCGAACCGGGACAGCCGTCCGCACCTGATTGGTGGACACGGCGATCTCGTGTGGGAAGAGGGCAAGTTCAACAATGCCCCACAGCGCGATCTCGAAACGTGGTTCATCCGCGGCGGGTCCGCAGGGGCGGCTCTCTATAGCTTCCTTCAGCCTGGCGTCTACGCCTACGTGAACCACAACCTGATCGAAGCCGTGAACCTGGGCGCCACCGCCCATGTCATGGTCGACGGAGAGTGGGACAACGACCTCATGGCTCAGGTCGTGGCGCCGACCGAATACAACGTGGCCTTCGAGGGACGCACGGCGCTGCCCTAAGGGGACCAAGCCCAAGTCCCTTCCGCCTGAAGAGAGCGGCCACCCCCTAGCGGGATGGCCGCTCTCTCTTTTGGTCTCCTAATAGATGCCCGCTCATGCCTTGCCACGCCCTATCAGGATCGGCCCCAGGCGAAGGGTCAGTAGCAGGAAGCCCACGGTCCATAGCCAGGCGGCCAGCATGAGCCCTGAGACACCGAAGAGGCTCTCGCCGGCCGCAAGACTGCGCAGCAACGCGGACCCCAGGATCAGTGAGAAAGCCAGCGTGAGCAGGCGGCCGCACTCCAGCGGCAGGCCGCTGTGTCCCAAGGTGGCGCGTATCATCACCGCCACGGTCATGCCTGCGACAGCGCCGATGCCGAGCAGGTGCAGCGCCGCCGTCTCCTGCCCACTCGCCAAGGTCATGAAGCCGAAGGGGATGAAGAGATAGGCCAGATGCAGCATGATCAAGAGAGGGGATGCCATGGTCCTTTCCCCGCGCCAGCGAATGAGCCTAACAAGGTTCAACAGCCCGGAGAGCGCCAGAACTGCCGCTGTGCCGGAGACACCGGGAAAGCCGGTCCACAGCAAAAGCGCCAGGGCGGTGCTAGCCAGGCAAAGCTTGTCGAAACCGTTGAAGGTCGCAGGCAAGGGACCCGGGCCGCGCTTTGCCAGCCAGTTCCGCGTGAAGCTGGGAATGATCCGTCCGCCAATCAGCGTGATCAAGAACAGGTAGAGCGCCAATCCGAGCCGGATGCCCACGTCGGGTGCGCCGCCCTGCAGGCTTTCCATGTGGAAGACCAGGTTGGCGGCCAGCAAGAGCCCGACCGGAACCGCCACCTTCAGGTTTCGCCAGTTCCGCCCGGCGATGATCTCGGTCACGATGCTGACCAGGACCACGGCGAGAAAGGCGCTGTCGACGACCAACACGGCGAGCGCGGGAAGCCCGAAGGCTCCGGCGACGGCAAAACGCCCGAGCAGCCACAGCAGGGCCAGCAAGCCGAGCGGCAGGCCGCGCACCGGCAGGCGGCCCGTCCAGTTCGGTATCGCCGTGAAGAGAAAGCCCGTGAGCGCGGCGGCGGCGTACCCAAAGAGCATCTCGTGCACATGCCAGGAAACCGGATCGAAGGGTCCGTCGAGATGGACATGGCCTCTAAAGACCGCGATCCAAAGCGGCAGGATCACGGCGCCCGACAGGACCGCGAGCAAGAAAAAAGGCCGGAACCCCAAACTGAGGATCACCGGCCCGGCGCATCTGGGCGGAGTCCAGATGCGCCTGCCTGGCGTCGGCCTGGCTTCACCTTGCCGGGCCTCAGAGCCCCGCTTTCTCAAACACGGCTTCAAAGCGCTTGCCTGCTTTTCCAGGGTGCTTGACGGCCTGCGCCTCTTCAGCGTTCTGAGGCGTTCCGACCTCGATCAAAGCGATCATGCCCAAGGCGTAGTGCGGGGTGCACTTCACGCCATAGAAGCCTTCGCTTTCGAGCGTGAGGCTGAACTCCTGATTGAAGGCGCTTTTGAAGCTCTCGGCTCCGGCGGGCAGCATCCCCTTGATGCTTTCGGCATTGTGCCCCTTGTCGGTGGGCAGGAAGACCACGGTATCGCCAGGCTGCGCCTTCACATAGGCGGGCTCGAACACCATGCCGCCCATTTCGCCCTTGTTCAGCATCTTGACCTCGAAGGTCTCAGCCGAGGCCAAAGGGACGACCGTCAGGGTCAGGGCGGCAGCCAGCAGTGATTCTTTCCACATCTTCAGATTCCTTTGCTTCTGTGAGTCGGCTCGTTTTCGCGGAATCTCTTTTAGGCTAGGCTTTGACCGCCTACGTTGCGCAGCGACAAACTTCATTGAAGGAGGCGCCAGTGTCTCTGGACGAGAGCTTGCTCAGCGGCATTCCGCCCTTCAAAAAGCTGGACCGCCGCGAAATCCGGGAGATCCTCGATCAGGCCAGCGTCGCGCGCTATGACGTCGGCAGCACGATCTTCGAGGAGGGCCAGACCGCTGAGCGCTTCTATCTTCTGCTTGATGGATACATACGGGTGGTCCGCACCAATCCCGAGGGCGAGCAGGTCATCGCCCTTCACATCGTGGCGGGCCAACTGTTCGGCATAGCGCCCGCCCTGGGACGCCGCGACTACCCCGCCAGCGCCATCGCCGCGGATGAATGTCTTGCGCTTTCCTGGCCCGTCTCGGTTTGGGATGCCTTCGTGAGCCGATACGAGGGCTTCGCCTCGGAGACCTACAAGCTTGTGGGTGTGCGGCTGGAAGAGATGCATAGCCGCGTGATGGAGCTGGCGACGCAGCAGGTTGAGCAACGGATCGCCAACGCGCTGCTCCGGCTGATCCGTCAGACCGGCCGGAAGATCGAAGGCGGTATCGAGATCGATTTCCCCATCACGCGTCAGAACCTTTCGGACATGACCGGCACCACGCTGCATACGGTGAGCCGGCTGCTGAGCGCCTGGGAAAAGGACGGGGTGGTGCAAAGCCGCCGCAAGAAAATCGTGGTCACGCGCCCGCATGACCTCATGCTGATCAGTCAGCGCGGGGCTTGAGCGCTCTCTCACGGGTCAATGCCTCTTCGAGCTGCCGGTAGATGGCCTCTTCGTCGAGCTCGTGTTCCAAGCAGGCATCATGCAGATCATGGAAGGGCGCTATCGCGCAGCCAACGCACAGCATGGCGTTGTCCAGGAAGACCCCGATCGTCTCGGGCCATCTCTCCATGATTTCCAGCACGCTGAGGCTCTTCATGATCTGTCGGTCTGGCGGATGCATTGCCCTTCAATCCGTTGGCTGGCCGTTGGCTGGCTGGCAAAGGCCCGATCAACTTAGTACCGGCCCACGGATCGCAGATTGCTCTAACGCAAGCTCAGAGTGATTTTGCCGAGCCTGCGCCGAACCTCAACCGCCGGGCTGGCGCGATGACTTTGGTTGAAGCCCCCAGTTCGCCGAGAAGGCTCGCGAGAGCCTGCGCGCGGCCTCTGGAAATGCCTTCTTCAAGATAGATCATGAAGGACGCTTCAGCGGTGCTTTCCGGGCGCTTTCCCGATTGGATCAGCAAGCTGAATTTGGGCGCCATCCCTTCATCAACAGTGACTAGATCGACGGTGAACCTCTGGCTCATGTTCTTCCTGACATAATGACCTGAGCTTGGCGCCCCCGGACTTGGCTGGAGGGCGCAGGAACCTCAGAAACCCATACTTTCAAAGAAATTCGGCTAGCAGCGGGATCGACGTGACCGAAATCCGCGAACCCTCAGACTTTCAGACCGCTCGCCGCCGCCTCGATCCTTGCGGTTGACTGATGAGCCTTAAGCAACAGCGCCCCGTCTCTTGGCCTCCGCCAAGGCGTCCTTGAAGCTGGTGTAGCGATAATCGCCGACGATGTAGGTGGCCGTCGTGATCCGCGCTATGCCCAACTTTTCAAGCTGCTGGTTATCCGGCTCTTCGTTGCTTGAGTGAGGAGCACTTGGAGCGGTGGAATTCTCTTTGTTCATAAACCTATCCCCTATGCGCGAGCGCGCTGAAAAAAGTGTCGTGGAAAAGCTGAGCTTGTATTCCGGGAAGATATCGTCTCTCGGGCGTTGATGGCTTAGAGGCCGCACCTCCCAGGAGATGACCAATTTGAAGTATGAATTATCTGATAAATTTTATCAATAAAAGATTGATTCCTATTTATGAAACTCCATATCTATAGAAGTATTTAACCCATAATTATGGAGACAAGCATGTCTTTTAAAAGTTTTTCTTCTAAAGTCTTTCAAGAAAAAGGCAGCAAGAACAAGGGCGCAGCGAACGAAGCTCCCGCGGGCGACAAGGCTTCCGCTCCGGCCGACAAGGCCGCCCCCTCCCCCGTCGCTACTAAGAAGCCGTGAAGCGACTGGCGATTTAGCGAACTGGGTTGGCGGCTGTCATGAGTAGAACCACGTCGAAAGTCATCTCGTTCGAAAAGCCCTTCAAACTGAAGGGATGGGCAACCACGCTGCCGGCCGGTGATTATCAGGTCGAGATTGAGGAAGAGCGCCTCGAGGCGGTTTCCTTCGTCGCCCACAGGCGGGTAGCGGTCTTCCTGCACCTGCCGCCCCAGCAGGGAAAGCCTGGCCAGCGCCAGACGGTGTGCCTCCCGCCTGAGGAGTTCGACGCTCTGCTGCTGAAAGACCAGAAGCCAGTGAGAGACGCAAGGGGTGCTTAGCAAGGGGTGCTTAGATCTGCTAACCACTGTGATTAGGCCCTCGTTGGTCCCTCCCCCTTGCAGCGGCGCTTTCTGCAAGAACCCCTTTCGGGGATATGGCGCCAGACCTCAACTCGCCTCCGGCCAGCGGTTCGTCCTATCGGACGAGGAACGCACTTGCATTGTCACCATTGGACAGGCCCGCCCCCGGCGGGCCGCTTTCGCACCTTGACCAGATTGAAAGTTCAGCATCGCACAGTCTACCGCTACCGGGTGCCGGTGGCTCTCCAGTCGCACCGCATGATGTTGCGACCACGCGAGAGCCGCACCCTTCAATTGCACAAGCACCAGTTGGAGATCTCCCCGGCAGCGACCGTGACCTGGGCGCATGACGTCGCCGGCAACTCCGTGGCGACAGCGAGCTTTCAGGACAGATCGGACACCCTGATCATCGACAGCACCGCGGAGCTGACGTTGAACACCGACCAGTGGCCTATCTTCGACATCGCGGCGACAGCGGTGAACTACCCCTTCTTGCTGACCGAGGATGAAATGGCCGATCTTGGCGCTTTGCGGCTGCAAGCCTATCTCGATCACACAGGGGAGTTGAACAACTGGGCCCGGTCTTTCCTGGCGGGTGACAAAACCGACACCCTGACATTGCTGAAGGAGATCAGCAGCGGCGTTGCAGCGCACGTCACCTATGAAGAGCGCGATGATGACGCCGCGCAAACGCCGGTCGAGACCCTGGCGCTAAAGCGAGGGTCCTGCCGAGATTTCGCGGTGCTGTTTGTGGATGCCGTGCGCAGCTTGGGGTTTGGAGCGCGCATCGTGTCCGGCTATCTCTACGACCCCGACAAGGATGCCATCGGTTCTTCTGGCGCGGGATCCACCCACGCATGGGCGGAGGTCTATGTTCCAGGGGCTGGATGGATCATGTTCGACCCAACGAACCGGAGCGTCGGTGGATTCAATCTAATCCCGACGGCGATGGCGCGTCACATCCGCCAGACGATGCCCGTTTCAGGCAGCTACGTCGGGGATGGGAATGACTTTCAGGCGCTGGAGGTGTCGGTCAAGGTAACCTCGTCAACCGCGTGAAGCCTGCCGAACCCGGAAAGATGATCCCTATCAGCCATGCTTCTAGACCGCTCATTCCTGTTTGCGGCTCGCCAACCCCGCTAGAACCATCGCTCGTCTCCGTCGGCTAGCGCTTCACAACGCAGGCGTCCTGCTCTCGTTCAAAGTTGCGGTCGCACCCCCAAGCAGCGCCAAAGTCGGAGTTCGTCAGGAAGGCATTCTCCGGCCCCCCTCACGACAGGGGCACCACGGACTTCGTGGATCCTTCGCGCGGCGCGACGGACCTTTTCCCGTTGATCATGCGTAAATAATCTTTCTGAGGAGAATGCAAGAAACCAAACTTTGCCTATCTTAATATAGATATTTTACACGATTTATATTTTCACATAATTTATAATTTATCAATTATCTTTAGAAAAAACTAGCTTTTTTCTAATATCTCTTCTATTGTGAATAGTAATTCATTTTTTAAAAGGATGATTATCATGAATTTTCCAGAATGGGTTAGACCGGCCATACTCGGCGCCAGCGCAGGCGCGATAGCCCTTGCGGTTGGCGGCTTTACCTGGGGCGGTTGGATGACGGGCGGCGACGCCGAACAGATGGCTTCGGACATGGCTCGTAAGGAGGTCGTGGCGGCATTGGCGCCGATTTGCGTTGAGCAGTCGAAGGCGGACCCCATGGTGAGCAAGACCATGATGGAGATCAAAGAGGCCACCAGCTACAAGCGCCGTGACATGATCATGGACGCCGGTTGGGCCACCATGCCAGGGACCAAAGAAGCTGACCGCTACGTCGCAGCGGCCTGTCTCGAAGAGCTTGAACAAACGTTCTGATTGTTGCCAGACGGCTTCCAGTGGAAGCCGTCTGGGCCAAGCTTTGCGACCGAACCCTGATGCGCCCCTAACTTCGACCAAGAGCCAACCTGGGCCATAGGGAACTCTCTCCGCTGCGTCCTGCCGGATGACGATTTCAGATTGCTGCTTTCGAACCCTGCTCTTTGGGATGTCCGCTTTTAGCCGGAAGCGGAGGTCCGACGGAGCGGCTTGCCGAGCAATTCCCCCAGCGTGACCCGTCATGCCGCCCTGGAGCGACTAGACGGCGCCCGGCCGGTCTCTTGCGTCCAAACTCGACCATCCAAAAGTCGCGTACGGGCGAGATGGCGGACGCAACTGCTTACCAGTATGAGAACTCCTCTGAAACCAGGGCTGGCATGTTCCAGGCAGTCACATGGCGCTAAACGTTCGTCACCCGGTCTGGATGCACAGCCTTGGCGCGCCGGGAGCAAGGTCATTCGCCCTGCTGGCGGCGCTGGACGCCATGACGCGGGCAATTCTTGCGACGGTCTTGCCGTTGCAGGTCCTGGCGGTGATGGGCTCGCCCGCCGACCTTTCAAAGCTCTACCTGATCGTTTCGCTGCTTGGCCTGATCGGCAACTTCTTCATCGTGCCTTTGACCGGCCTTATCTCGCGCAGATGGACCTACACGCTCGGCATGGTCTGCCTGCTGATCGCCGCGCCCTCGATCGCCTCAGCCAGCCTGATGGGCGTGGCCGCCGGCATGCTGCTGCGGGTCTTCGGCACGGCGGTGGGGGCGGTTTGCCTCAATCTCTACGTCCTCGACCACATAAGGGGACGCGAGTTGAACGACATGGAGCCCCTGCGCCTGCTCTTCGCGGCCAGCGCCTGGACGATCGGACCCTGGCTGGGCGTGACCCTCTGGAAGATAGAACCCCTCTTGCCTTTCGTCCTGTCCGGCGCTGGAGCGCTCTCGCTGCTCGCTTACTTCTGGTACCTGCGGGTCGGCGACAATCCGATCATCGTCAAGGCTCGCCACAAGCCCGCGAATCCCTTTGGCGCCATCCTTCCCTTCTTCAAGCGCCCGCCCCTGCGTCATGCCTGGATGATCGCCACGGGGCGCAGCATCTGGTGGGTTTCCTTTTTCGTCTATCTACCGGTCTTCGGCGTACAATCGGGGCTCTCCGCGGAGACTTGCGCGCTTCTGGTGTCTGCCGGAAACGGATTGCTCTTCGCAACTCCGCTGCTGGTGCGCCTTGGCCGCCGCTGGGGCGTGCGCCGCAACCTCGTCTTTGCCTTTCTTACCAGCGGCGCCGTGACATCGGCCGCCGGCCTGTCAGCCTGGATCGATCCCTATCTCACGGTCCTGCTGTTGCTCGCTTGCGCACCCTTCGTCGTGCTCCTGGACATTTACGGCAACGTGCCCTTCCTGCGTCAGGTCAAGCCGAGCGAGCGTCTGCCGATGACACCGGTCTTCATCACCTATCGCGACGGGTCCGAGGTGGCGGCCCCCGCCTTCGCCTGGCTGGTCTTGCTTGCCTTTCCTCTGCCCGTCTACTTCCTGGCGCTGGGCGGCGGGCTTGCCTGCATTTCCTTTCTGGCGAGGACCCTGCCCCGGCGCCTCTGAGGGACGGTCAAAGCCCTGCGGGACAGAGTCCCAGAATCCGCCGATGACTGCGCATTCCAGAGAATCGATGACATGCGCTCTGTCTTCTTCCCTCTGGAAGCGGGAGCTTGCGGATCAGCGCCCGGTCGTCGGATCAATCATGCGCTTGATCTCCGTAATCCCGTTGGCAGGGAAACCGGAAATTCGGGCATGCTCTTCCACCACCGATGCGTCTTCCGCCAGATAGACGCAAAAGGTTTTGCCGCTCGCCACATAGGAATGTTGCCACTGGATACGCGGCGCGAGCGTCCTGAGGGCATCATTGGATTTCGCTGCGGCTTCCCGTAGCTCTTGAGCCGACTTGGATCCGACTTCGGGAATCTCCCGTTCGATCACGAACATTCGCATGGTATGTCTCCTTTCCGGTTTGCTTTCTGGTATTGAGCCGGGCCCTAGAGCCCGTGGTCTTTCATCACCCGTCGGTATGCCGGACGGCTTTTGACGGCCTGACATATGGCGGCGAGTTTCTTGTTCTCCGCCAGAAGCCGCTTCGGGTCCGGCGCCCAGGCCGTCAGCATCGTCAGATAGAGGTCGAGCGCCGAGAAACCGCTCGTCAAGAAACTGTCCTCTCCCATGGCTGTCCGGTCGAGCAAGCCGAAGAAGTCATCGAGTTCCTGCCCGGCCCGCTGCCGGATCGACGCCTCGGCCTGGTCGTCCTCCGTGAACTGTTCGGGATGCCAGTAGCGGCTGAAGGTCTTGTACCCGTTGGCCGCCATGTATAGGAGCCAGTGCAGGAAGAACGGCCGCTCGGGATCCCCGGGTTCCGGCACCAATCCAGCCTCGGGATGGCGCTCGCCAAGGACCACCGCAATCGCCGCCGTCTCGCCCATCACGCTGCCACAGGGAAACCTCAAGGCAGGAACCTGCGCTGCGGGATTAATCCTCAGATAGTCCTCTGAGCGGTGCGCCATCGCGGCCATGTCGACGTGGTCTTTCCGATAGGGCGCCCCGATCTCCTCAAGCATTGCCTGAGGGAAGATTGCGCCGGACCATCGCTCCCAGTAGAGCGTGTAAGGTTCCACCATCTCAAAATTATTCCTTCTCACTGGGCTGGTACGAGTAGAAGAATTCTGGTGGTTTTTCAGATATTGTCAGGCTACTTTATCTTCTGATTACAATAGATTTTCTTTTGATTCGATGACAGTCACACACCTCAACGCCCTCAAGGCTCTGGAGTCGACTCTGAGAAACGGAAGCTTTGCGGCCGCGGCATCGGAGCTCGGCGTGAGCCCGGCGGCGGTGGGCCAGCAGATACGCGGCCTGGAAGCCTATCTTGGGCGTCAGCTTTTCTTTCGGGATGGCCGAGGCATCAAGCCACACGACGACACCCTGGCAATACAGCCGTCCTTGAACGCCAGCTTCACGGCGATCGGCGACCTTTTGAACCAGCTGAGAGATCAGCCTTCACGCAATCGCGTTTCGGTTTCCCTGCCAGGATCCTTCGCCGAGCACTGGTTTACGCCAAGAGTTGCCGACTTCTATCGGCGGCATTCCGATCTCGACATGCGGCTGAACGCCACCAACCGCATGGTCGATCTCTCTGCGGAGGGTTTCGATTTCGCCATCCGCTATGCAAGACCGGACGGTGTGAGGTTCCAGGAATGGGAGTTGTTCGGCGACGCTGTCCTCCCCGTCTGCTCCCCGGAATTCCTTCGGCGGCATGAGAACTGGCTCCAGCGCCGGTCCCTGAACAAAGTCCCGCTCGTGCACTTGGAGAACAGGACCCCTGATCCGGACTGGCCCGACTGGCGCGCTTGGGCGCTGCGTTTCGGTTTTGAATTCGACCGCAGGGCGCCGGGCTTGCGCCTCTCCCAAGTGGGCTCCGGCATTCAGGCGGCGCTTGCCGGCCAGGGGCTGGTTCTTTGCGGTCTGGTGGAAGCCCACGATGCAATCCAGCAGGGGGGCCTGGTCATTCCCTTCGACCGAGACCTCTGTTATCCGACTGGTTTCCGCTATCGCCTGGTTACTCCGCAGGGACGGCGCCTGTCGCAAGTGCAAAGGGACTTCCGCGATTGGGTCCTGGATACGGCGGCGGCGTTTCGGGAACAATTGGCTCTTGGCCCCAGCGCATAGCGCGGCCGACAGGCCATGCGGCCATGTCCGCTTCTGGCTAGAAGCGGACAGAGGAGCCAGTTCTTCCAGAGAATCTCCATTTTGCCTCTGTCATCGCAACGCTTTCCCTTAGTCTCTAAACGAGAGCCTCCGGCGCCCAGGCTACTCTTCATGTCATCACCGATCCGGCCGCTGCCCCGGCAGCGCGGCGAATGGGCGATTTCAGATCGGACGCGATGGGGTTTCAGTTGATCAGTTCCGATGCACAGCACACCCGCGGACGGGCTTCCGACACCGCCGCGGCGCACTTGGTGAAGAGCGTCCCAAGAGCGTTCCTCCAGGAAACCGTTAAGCAAGTCCTTGAGAGACTGCGCGTGGAAGCTTTCGACTTCACGGATACGATTTATCTTCTGGATCCTCAGGGCAGATGGATCGGCTCAGTCGACTTGAACACCGTGCTGCAATCTCCGAACGACAAGACTATAGGCTCGCTGCTCGAAACCGCGATTCCGGCGGTACGCCTCGATATGGATCAAGAAGACGTCGCCGCCTACGCTATTGAACATCGCCTTACAGCCGTACCAGTCGTCGACGAGGCGGGGTTGCTCCTGGGCGTGGTTCCTCCCAAAGCGATCGCCGGGATTCTCAGAGATGAGCACCTAGAAGACATCGCCAGGATGGCGGGCATCACGCACGCCAATCGCCATACCCATCGCGAGCGGTTAGCGACTCCCGTTCTGGAGAAAACAAGGCGAAGATTGCCATGGCTAATCGTGGGCTTGATTGGCAGCGCCGCCGCGACCCTTCTAATCGCCGAATTCGAGGAAATCCTGGCGAGCCACCTCGCCGTCTCCTTCTTCATTCCGGCATTGGTCTACTTAGCGGGGGCAGTGGGATCTCAAAGCGTTTCCGTCGCGGTGCGCGATCTCTCATCGCCAAAACCGGCACTGGCGAAGCTGGTCTTTAAGGAGTTCATGACCGGTAGCCTGATCGGCGTTCTGTTGGGCGGCTTGATGGCAGCATGGACATTGTACGTTTTCGGCGACAGCCTTCTATGGCTATCCATCGGCATCGCGGTCGCCGTGACCTCAATGCTGTCCACTGTAATTGGTCTGCTGCTGCCCTGGATGTTCGAAGCGCTCGACTTGGACCCAGCGCTAGGCAGCGGCCCCGTCGCCACGATCCTTCAAGACGTGGTGACAATAGTCGTCTATCTCCTAGTGGTGGTTGCTATTCTTGGATAGGTCTCTTCTGATGCGTCATCTTCTTATTCCGAGCTACTCAGAGTGACAACCCAGGTCTCGATGCTGAAAAGTTCTTCCTTCACCGTCCCTTCTCTCCCGCCGATTGAAGCCCGCTGGGCTGCGGCTCTTCTCTTCAACGAGCTCGTCCATGGCCACTGCGAAAGATCCTGAGCTTCGCCACCGCATCATGGGTGGCTTTATTGGAAACGTCGTCGAGTGGTACGACTTCGCCCTCTATGGCTATCTGGCCGGTGTTATCGCTCCGGTATTCTTTCCCGCCGACAACCCGACAGCTGGACTAATCGCCACGTACGGCATCTTTGCGGCCGGTTTCATCATGCGTCCCTTGGGCGCTGCCGTTTTCGGTTGGTTCGGAGACCGCTACGGACGGGCCAAGACGATGCAGATATCGGTCATTATGATGGCCCTTCCGACTTTGCTGCTGGGCATCCTTCCCTCTTACGCGCAAGTTGGTGTCCTCGCGCCCCTGCTGTTGGTCTTGGTGCGCCTGCTGCAGGGGATTTCCGTTGGTGGCGAGTTTTCCTCCTCGGCGACGTATCTAGTGGAGACGGCCCCGCAGAACAAGCGGGGTTTGACCGGAAGCTGGGCCAACATCGGCTCAATGTCGGGCTCGCTTCTTGGCGTTGGCGTGGCAGCTCTCGTAACCACCGTCTTTGATGCAGAGACCGTCCAGGAATGGGCATGGCGCCTGCCGTTTCTCGGCGGCGCCCTCCTCGGGACGGCTGCGATCTGGATACGGCGTAACCTGCATGAATCCGAGAGGTTTCAGCAGCATCACGCCGCGCGTGAGGACAGTTCGCCGATACTGGAGGCTTTCACCACCAATCGACATGAAACCTTTGTGGCGTTGGCGTTCGCGGCCAGCTACGGCACCTGCTTTTACATCGTCTTCGTCTATCTGCCCGAATGGCTTTCGGCGCAGAACCTCATGGCCAGGAACACAGCGCTGACGATCAACACCGCCATGATGCTGCTTGTCATTCCCCTCATGCCTCTGGGTGCAGTTGTAGGCGACAAGCTTTTGCCCCGCAGAACCTGGATAGGTATTTCGGTCCTCCTGCTGGCCCTCGTCGCCTGGCCGCTGCACGACTGGATGCTGCTCTCTAATGGGTCGCTGGTTTCCGTTCTCGCCGCACATGCCGTCACCTTCGCGCTTCTCTCCGTCCCGTTGGGGTCGGCTCCCGCTCTGTTCGTCGAAATGTTCCCTGAGCGTGACAGGCTTTCGGGTTACTCCTTGGCTTTCAACATTGGGATAGGCGTGTTCGGCGGCTTCACGCCGATGATCGCCAAGAGCTTGATCGCGGCTACCGGGCAACCCTTGGTCTCGTCGATATATTTGGCCTTTGCGGCGCTCATCGCCTTCGCCGCATTGATGCTAACGCCTGACCGCAGCCGGGCTGCTCTGCAGGATTGACCGGCACACTGCGGTACCGTTGGGACATGGCGGCCCCACTCGATGTCCGCTTCTGGCTAATAGCGGACACCAGGGTTAGAGGTGTTCACGAGGGTCCGGCATAGGAGCTAATCTAAGAGAATCTCCTCATAAGGATAGCTAGAGAGACGCTCTACACCCTCGGAGGTGACTAGGACCTGCTGCTCGATCTTTACGCCAACAGGCTCTCCCGTATCCGACCCCATGAAAGACTCGACGCAGAGCGTCGTTCCCTCTTCGATAACGCCGTCATAGACCGGCGCGCCTCGAAAGCCCGGCCGGAGATAGGGATACTCGTCGCAAAGGCCGACGCCATGCAGGATGCAGGGATAGGCGTGCGCCCGGAACTCCTCCGGCACGTCGAAGGCTTGTGCCTGGATCTCGCCGAAGGTCAAGCCCGGTCTGATGAGTCCCAGGTTGTATTCCACCTCTTCCACGGCGAGACGGTAGACCTCTTTCTGACGCTTGGTGGGTTTTCCTGGAGAACAGAAGAGGGTGCGGGAGATGTCGGCGAAGTAGCCCCAGGGCCCGATCATATCGGTATCAAAGCCGACCAGGTCGCCGCGCTCGATCCGCCGGGGCGAGGCCTCTTGGAGCCAAGGATTGATCCGCGGCCCGGACGCCAGCATGCGGCCGTCATGCCACCCGCCGTTGTTTGCCAGGTTGGCGTAGTTCAAAAGGCCCCAGAGCTGCAACTCGCTTACGCCCGGAGTGAGCATCTCCTTGACCTTCGCGATACCATGTTCGGCCACGGCGATCGCCCAGCGCATGCAAGCGATCTCCTCTGGCCCCTTGATGAAGCGAGCCGCCTCGGACAGCGCGACACCGTCGATCACCTCCAGTCCCCGTTGCAGCAGGGCCTGGGTGAGGCTTGGGTTGACGTATTCCACGGCGACCCGCCGGTTGTCTGTCCCGATCTCGCTCAGAAAGTTGACCACGTCGTCTGCCAAAAGCCGCGCATGCTCAGCGAGATCGAAGCCGCCATCGAAGAATGAATTGGGCCGGCCTTGCCGGACCTCGTCCGCCGTCGATTCCTTGCCGTAGGTGTTGAATAGCACCACAGGCCCGTCAGCCGGCAGAAAGAGATAAAAGGTCGGGATGTGCGCCTGAAAGAGCTGGTAACCGGCATAGTTCACCGCGTAGCGGATCGACACGGGGCTCACCAGGATCATCAAGGCCGCGCCCGCCTTGGTCAGCTCCTGGCGCAGCCGAGCCTTGCGGTAACTGTCGAGCGCAGGCCAATCGATCTCCGGCAAGGGCCGGATGCGCGAGAGGTCGCTCCAATCGTCCAGCATCAAAAGTTGATCTGGGGAATATCCCATACAGAAAACGCCTCTACGAACCATTGGCGCCCCCGCCAGGTTGGACTCCTTCCATCGAACGGGAGGCGCAGCCATCTCTCCCGAGAGGCGCTCGCAACCGATCAAGGGGCCCCGCCCAGGGGAACACCTCACGGACGTTACCCTAAGCTGATAAATGTCTTTCGTTCTTGCCTCGGAGCGGCCTGTGAAGTGTCGCAGAAACACGTCCGCACGGTCTGCGTTTATCCTCTATTGGCTGGAAGCGGACAGCTGATGTCTTCTTGGGAATGCATCCGGACGCCGCAGCTATCGCCAACCGCTGTCCGTTGGCTTGACGAAACCTGGCTTGTCTCCGCTCAACGGCGCTTGGGTCGCCTGATCGAGGAATCAATCTGCCGCAGGATGTCCTGAAACGACATCTTGGTAGACGAACTTTTTGACCTCGATCTGACTTCCTCCGCCCTATCCAATCTTTGCTTAACGATCTTGGCGAATTCGTCGGAGAGGTCGGGACGATCTTCAAGGACAGACCGCAAACACTCAGCATCAATCCTAATCAGAGAAACATCGGTCAGCGCGGCAAACTCTAGAGTTGATGGGGTCGCAGTCATCATGGAAGACATGCCGAAGTACTGCCCTGGGGAGAGGCTCTCGACAGGCTTCTTCGCGCCATTTGGAAGTGTGATCCGAGACTCGACTATGCCGTTGATGATCACATCGAAGGCATTTGCCGTGGCACCTTCGCGGAGCAGAACCGTTCCAGCGTCCAGGGTTATGCGCTGACTTGTGGCTGCTATCTTCTCAAGCTCCTCCTCGGTGAGAGACCCGGCAATATCGAGCCCTTTCAATGCGAGAAGAATGGTTGGCGGCTCCACCTTCGGCATGCTCGCCTTTCGCGCGTGCACCCCATAGATCTCTGGTGCTTGCTGGATACCAGCTCTGTTCAAGGCGTAATGGATTTCGCGATGCAACTCCTCCCGCCCGGCGAACATGGCGGGGTAGTTCGGGTAATAAACCCAAACCATGTAGGTATAGGGAACGCTGGTAGCGTCCATGAGTCGCACGATAGGCAAGGGCTTCTTAAGCACCCTTTCGCAACGCAAAGCCGCTTCAAGCAAGAGTGCTTTTGCAAAACGTGGATCGACTTCGGCGGGGATCTTCACTTCGTACCACGGCCCAAACATGTGATCCGCGCCATGGAGGTTCTTGAACCCTCGTGCAGCGAGTTCCCCATTCGGCACAACAAGGGTTGAGTTGTCCCATCCTCGCAGACGCGTTGCTCGCCAGTTCAAGTCTATTATCTTCCCTTCGGTGCCGTCGCTGAGGGCGATCCAATCCCCAACGCGGAAGGGTCGCTCTATGCTTAGAGCGATTCCTGAGAACAGATCGCCCAAGGTTCGCTGCATCGCGAACGCAACGATCGCAGCCACGGCGCCCGTCGATATAAACACACCCGTGATTGAGTATTCTTTGACTGAAAGAAAGAAAAACAGACCCGCAACAAGGGCTACAACATAGAGGAGGGTCCGCTGAAGTCCGGGGAGATTCGTCGATGATCCTTCCTTCGACCTGGATAGGATCCACAGTTCAATGATGCGGGCCAAACACCAGGCTATGGTGAGGCAAACACCGAGCGCCACGATATTGCTGATTTCGTCCTCTAGGTCCGAAATGCCCGATTTTAGAAGGAGCACATTGGCAACGCTGCCTACGACAATAACGGCGAGCGGGATAATAATGAGTTCGGCGAACGCAGCAGTCTTTGGAAAAAGATGAACGAGTTTTCGTCCGCCAAAGTATCTCGTGCCAATAATCCAAGCGAGCACCACAAAAACTGCGCCAGCCCCGCTCTCCCAATTCTCATACAGAAAACCTTCGAAAAAGTTCGACCTGTCCATTCTCCGAGCTCCCCATTGGCGCGCTTTTCGATACGGATGCCTTGGATTGGTATGCAGCCAACAGCCCACCAACCGAGCGGACGGGAAGCAAACAACGTTGAGTGCTTGCTGTCCAGTTCACGAAGCTAGCTTCTGGCTGGACGCTGAAATGCCTGCCACAGCTCTAAAGCGCTGCCCGCAGGTCTTGGACGTGCCAAGCGTCGTTGAGATCGAAATGCCGGACAGAGCAGTCCTCTATGAGCTTCTCATAGCCATCTGGCATGAAGGACGCCTGCCAGCTCTCGCCGAACCTTGCTTTGATAGCCTCCAGGTTATCCCACACCGACACGAAGAGAACGACATTGCCGTCACCTTCGATGCAGCGGCCAAAGAAGTATCCGCGATTGCCTGGCTCTCCCATCACCACCTGAGCCGAGGTCGAGGCGAACTTCTCCAATAGCTGATCAGCGCAATGGTGTTTCGTGCGCACCTCGAAGACGCGCAGAATGGGTCCTGAGTGGTTCGTGAGCGCCGCTCTCCTTTTTCAATACCCTGTGGCTCATAGCAGGAACATGGCGCCTCTTTTCAGAATCACTCGTCTTCTACTTCCTGTAAGCAGACCTTTGCTCTGCCTCACGTTAGGATGCGGGCATGGAGTTGCACATATTCCTCATAGCGGTCGGCGGGTTGCTTCTCGCCGGGTTGGTTGCCGACGAGGTCGGGCGGCGCACCCGCCTGCCGCGGGTCACCCTTCTGATCCTCTTCGGCGTGGCCGTGGGCCCCTCCGGCCTCAATTTTCTGCCGGAAGGTCACGAGCAGTGGTACGAGTTCCTCGCCTCGATTGCGCTGACCATGGTCGCCTTTCTGCTGGGCGGCACCCTCTCGATCGACAAGCTGCGACAGCACGGCAAGGGCATCCTGCTGATATCCGCGAGCGCTGTTTTCATAACCGCCCTTTTGGTCAGCGGGGGCCTCATGCTGATCGGAATATCCAGCGCTCTCGCGTTGTTGCTCGCCGGGATCTCGACCGCCACGGATCCCGCGGCGACCCGGGATGTGGTGCGCCAGGTGCGCGCACGCGGCCCCTTCACGGACACGCTTTTGGGCATCGTCGCCGTTGACGACGCCTGGGGCCTGATCGCCTTCAGCCTCCTTTTGATCGCGGCCCAAGCGATCACTGGCAACGGTGGCGGCCACATCCTGGGGCACAGCCTTTGGGAGCTCTCCGGCGCCCTGGTGGTCGGAGCGGGGTTGGGACTGCCGGCCGCCTATCTGACAGGGCGCTTGAGTCCCGGCGAACCAATGCAGAGTGAAGCCCTGGGTTTGGTTTTCATCTGCGCCGGGCTGTCGATTTGGCTGGAGGTTTCCTTCCTCCTGGCGGGCATGGTGGCCGGCGCGATCGTGGTCAACCTCGCCAAACATCACACGCGCGCCTTCCACGAGATCGAGCATATCGAGTGGCCCTTCATGGTTCTGTTCTTTCTCCTGGCCGGCGCCTCTCTCCATTTTGAAAGCCTGACGGAAATCGGCTTCTTGGGGGCGGCCTACATCGGGCTGCGCTGCGCAGGGCGGATCTTGGGAGGATGGTTCGGCGGCGGCGCGGCCCGCTCTCCAGCGGCGCATCGTCGATGGATCGGCTTGGCGCTCTTCCCGCAGGCAGGCGTCGCTCTCGGCATGGCCCTGGTGGCCGGCGGTCATTTCCCAGAACAGCGGGACATCCTGTTGACGGTCACCATTGGCACCACGGTCGCCTTCGAATTGGCTGGGCCGCTTCTAACGCAGATCGCCCTCAAGAAGGTCGGCGAGAGCGAGTAAGCCGTTCTGAAGCGCAGCAGGAAAAGAGCCTCGGCGCGCCACCCTCACCCTCCAGCAGGAATCGCCCCCCTGCTCTCTTCAGACCCCATGCCGGACTCCCTTGGCGCTTTGAGACCCTGGATGGCAGATGCCTCTGTAAGCGACGACCCACTATTGCTATGAAGGAACAGTCTCAGCGCCGCGTTTTCAGAGAAGGCCCAGATGTCCACAGCCTGGAAGATACTCGCGGCCCTGACCCTCGCCCGGCTCAGCATGGGCTTCCAATTTCAAAGCATTCCCGCTCTCACCGCCCCTCTTATCTCGGAGCAGGGCCTAAGCTTCGCTGCCATCGGCACGTTGACCGGGGCCTATCTTCTCCCGGGCGTGGCGGCGGCCCTTGCGGGCGGCTGGCTGGGCCAGAAGGTGGGAGACTCCCGGACCGCCCTCTGGGGCCTTGCCCTCATGTCCTTGGGGGGCGTCGGCGGGTGGTGGGCCGCCAGCTTCGAGGTCGCCCTGGCCTGGCGGCTTCTGGCGGGTATCGGCGCCGTGGCCCTCAACGTCATGCTCAGCAAGATGGCGGCCGACTGGTTTCAGGAACGATCCGACCTCCCCACCGCCATGGGGGTGCTGGTCTCAAGCTGGCCGGCGGGTATCGCGCTGGCCATGCTTTCTCTGCCCCCGATCGCGGTCGCTTTCGGAATGGGTACGGCTCTCTTGCTCCCAGCGGTCCTCTGCGCGGTCTCCCTCCTGATGTTGGCCTCCGTCTGGCGCGCGCCAAAGCAGACTGCCTCGCCGGCCGTGGCGCGGGGCGCCGGGGCTTGGTTCTCAAAACGCGAGTTCGTCTTGGTGTTCATCTCGGGCAGCATCTGGGGCCTCTACAACGTGGCCCTGATCGCAGCGATCGCCTGGACGCCCGGCCTTCTGGAATTCAAAGGCGTCGACGAGGTCTCCGCCTCCGCCGCGGTCAGGTTGATGATCGTCTTGGGACTGGCGATCGGACCGGCGGCGGCGGTGATCATGACCCTGCCGGTCGAAGCCGCGCGTCCCCAGCTTAGATCGATGGCGATGGGCGTCTATTTCGCAATCTACTACGGCATGATGGGTATCGCCCCAAGCCTTCTGGGCTTTCTGCGCGACGGCACCGGGGAAGCGACAGCGCCGCTCTACGCCGCTGCGATCATCCTGCTCGCCTGCTTGCCGCTTTGGATGGCGTTCCGGGTGATTCAAAGGGCCAAGGCCCGCCTTGTAACCTGAGGGTGGTCACCAGGCCGGGTCTGGGCAGGGTTTCTTTGAAACGACACCTCAATTAATGCGAGGCTTAGAAGGAACCCCAATTGCCCACAGGTAACTGAGTGACCGGTTCCAAGAGAGTTCACCTCTACTACGACGAGCGGATGCTTCAGCATAATCCGCAGATCGAGGAGCCCTTTCTCCCTGGCCGCCTGGAGCGACGCGTGAAGGAGATCCTCAAAGGTCTAGAGGTCAAGTGGAGCTATCCCGAGCACCCCGGACGGCTCCGCGCCGTCCTGGACCTGCTGGAGAAGGAGCCGATCGAGGGCGTGCGGCTGCTCAAGGGCAAGCCCGCCTCGCGGCGGCAGTTGGCGCGGGTCCACACCACCTCCTACCTCGATGATATCGAAGCCTTGAGAGGCCAGAACGCCTGGCTCGACACCGATACCACGGCGGTCTCCAAGGGCAGCATTGAAGCGGCCGAAGTGGCTGCCGGTACGGCCATTGAGGCGGTCCGTGCCGTTGGTGAAAAGAAAGCCGACAGCGCATTCGCCTTGGTGCGTCCCCCTGGACATCACGCTGAGCCCGTCCGCGCCAGGGGCTTCTGCCTGTTCAACAATGTCGCCGTGGCGGCGACCTTCGCCCAGGCTGAACTTGGCCTTCGAAAGGTCATGATCATCGATTGGGACGCCCACCATGGCAATGGCACGCAGGACATCTTCTGGGCCGATCCGGATACTCTTTTCATCGACATTCACCGGGCCGCCCCCTTCTATCCCGGCTCCGGCCAACTGGAAGAAGTGGGCGGGGGCATAGGCGAAGGGCTCACAGTCAACGTGCCGGTGCCGGCCGGCGCTGGCGATGGCGCCTACATGAAAGCTTTCAAGGAGATCGTGGGACCCGCGGCCGAGTGGTTCGAGCCGGACCTTCTGCTGGTCTCCGCTGGCTTCGACGCCCATCGGTTGGATCTGGCTTTGAACGTCAGCTACGAAGGCTTTGCGGCGATGACGCAGTTCGTCCAAGACCTTGCAGCCCGCCTTTGCGACGGCCGCTTGGCCTTCGTGCTCGAAGGCGGATACCACACGGAGAGTCTGTCCCGCAGCGTCCACAGCGTCCTGAGAGTGCTCGCCGGTCAGAAGGTGCCGCCCCCGGAAGAGATCGGTCTCAACGAGGTCGAAGCGGCAGCGGCCTTCCACAGTCCTGCTTTCGTGAAAGGGACGGACTAAGCTCTAGGACGCCACCAAAAGGTTAAGCAATTCTTCTTGCGAAAAATCGAAAAAGAGCGCAATAACCTGTCCGCAATTCAGACTTCAGCTCACATCGATCGACCTGGTTCGCGTCCAGGAGTCCTGTGGATTTTCGGTTCGGGGAAGGAAACCGCTTCCCCTCACAACCATCCTGTTCACGGAGGACACTGCTGTGTCTATAGCTTCTCTCTATACACGACTTTCCTTCATTTTTGCGCTCTCTTTGGTCGCGCTGGCGCTTCCCGCCAAGGCCGAGGTCTCTTTCGAAGGCAAGACCATCGAGTGGGTCATCCCCTTCTCCGCCGGCGGCGGCTCCGATGTCTGGGCGCGCTTCAACGCGCCCTACCTCTCCAAGTACCTGCCCGGCAACCCCACGGTGGTGGTGG
>JARRJC010000045.1 GCA_037379885.1 Limibacillus sp. | reverse complement strand
TACCGCATGGCGCATGGGCCGCTCGCTTACGGACGCCTTGGGGTCGTCGGCTCCTCCTTCGACACCAGCTATCAGACGGCGAGCGGCAAGAACTTCGGGGGACGGGAAGACCTGCTCGGCTTCCGCGTGGGTGGCGGTCTCGAGATGCCGGCAGGGGACGGCTTCTTCCTGCGCATGGACTACAGCTACACGAGCTACTCGGATTATGACATCTCGCCGCCTCCAGGCGTCGATAACTTCGCCAACAGTGAAAGTCTGGTCCGCCTTGGCGTGGGCTACCGCTTCGGGGAGGAGGAATCCGATGAGGGCGAAGTCGGGCCGACCTACGATCCGGCCGGCTTCTATCTGGGCGGCCAAGGCGGCATCGCCTCTCTCTTTTCAAACATAACGGGGCCGCGCAGCAACAACGCCGGCAACAGCATTCTGGACGCCGACTACAGCGACGAAGGCCTCAACCTTGGTCTCTTCGGTGGCTGGGGCGAGAGCTACCAGAGGCTCTATCTCGGGTTGGAAGGCGAGATTGAGGGCGGCAGCGCCCAGCCGGATCTCGAGCGGCTCGACGAGGGTCGGCGCTTTTCCGTCGACAAGCAGTTCGGCGTCGGCCTCAACCTGCGCCTGGGATATGCGCTTGGAGAGGCCGGCATGGTCTACCTGCGGGGCGGGCCGGTTTGGGCGCGGTTCGAAACGGATTACGCCGTGGGGAACACGACCAGCATCTCGGACTCAGACAATCAGCTTGGCTGGCGCGGGGGCGTGGGACTGGAGACGCCCCTCGGCGAGGACCTCTTCCTCCGACTCGACTACAGCTACACGGCCTACGACGACTTCGACGTCGCCTACGGAGCGATGGGCGAGGTGGACAACTTCGACAACAGCGAGAGCCTCTTCCGGGTGGGCGTGGGCTGGCGATTCTAGCGGGCTCGATCCCAGGCATGAAATATTTTTTCACATTCTAATTTTGTTATATCTTGAAAATTAGATATAAACGACCCATTCTTTGATCTTAATCAATGAATGTGTCGTGGGTGCCTGCTTACGCTAAAGCAGTGAAGAGCCCAAAGGGAGTTAAGGAGATAGCCCATGAAGAACCGACTTATCACAACCACCGCCGCCTTCTGTCTTGGTGTGTTCACCGCGGGCGTAGTCGGCCTTGATCTGACGTCAGGAGCGCAGGCACAGGGGTCCGGCGTCCAGCAGAACCGTGGCGGTTCCTCCGCAGGAGGTGGTTCCGGTGGTGCAGGCTACCAGGGCGGTAGAAGTAGCATCGACGCCGAGATTTTCCGGGGCCGCGGAGAGCGGGTCATCATCATCTTCGAGGAGGATGACGGTGAAGACAGCGACCGCCCAGATTGGGCGGGTGGCAACACGGACGATAACATTCATTCGCGTGGTGGCGGTGGGCAGCCTGGAAGCGCCGGCACAGGCAAGGGTGATTTCTACGGTGACCTCTACTACCTGGTTCGCGATCCCGAAACGGGCTTACCGATCCTTGACGGCGGGGAGCTTCAGGTCTGTCTTGATCCTGACTGCGTGGAGACCGTCACCATGGTCGACGGCGAGTTGCCCGAAGGCGTCGAGGGCGCGGAGGTGGACTTCGGTCGCACCAACGTCATGCGCGCGCCCGTCCCCGTCATGGATCACGCGCTGCAGGAGGTCATCGACAAGCTGCTTCCCGCGCAAGACGTGAGCGTGGACGAGGCCGGGCGCCTCATCATCGATGGTGCGACGGTGGATTCACCGCTGGAGAATCTCGCCCTCTACATCGCGCTGCTGACCGGTGATGACCGGTTGGACGTTGTGGCCTCAAAGCTTCCGGGCGATACGCTCGACCTGGCTTACAGCGCCCTGGCGGCAGCCGCCGACCAGACCGGCGACATCGACCTGGATTTCACCTTCAACGTGAACCTGCTCTATCTGCTCTCGGGCGTGACGGACGACTATTATGACTATGGGTCCTTCGACTATAGCCGCAGCTATCCGACGGACTACAGTTACTACTACCTCGCTACCGACGGCGTGACGGTTCTGTCGGCAACGCTCGATATCAACGACTATCTCGACGCTGTGAACGGTGCCCTGCCGACCGACGGAGGGATCACCCTCTTCAGCGCGGCCGCGGATGACGCTCTGGAGGTGATCGAACTGGTGCACACCCAGATCCACGACGGGCTGCTGCCGGGTACGGTCACGCCTTAAACCGGCTCTGAACGCCACCGGGGGCGGTGCTGATAAGGCCGTCCCCGGTGCTTTCAAAGCTGAAAGAATGGAGCCAAGCGGAATGAAGGCCTTGACCTTTCTTATGGCTGCCTTGTCGCTGGCCTTGCTTTTCTCTACGCCGGCTGGCGCAGCCGACACGCTTCTGGCCGCTCATGAAGGCGGCCGTGGAGGTCCGCCACCGGGAAAGGGACCCAGCAGCGGCACCGACCACCACGACGATCATGACGACAGCCATGAAACAGATCATGACGAGGGTCATGATGATGGCCATAGCTCGGACGGCCACGATGACGAGAAGCGTGGACCGCGCTACAAGGGAGGCCGCAGCGTCGCCGATCTCAAGAGCGGTTTCGGCCACAGTTTCGATGCAGAAAGCGTGATCTTCCGGCACTGATGCCGGATGCGGGTATAGCACCCTTTCCCGGTTGACAGGACGGGGGAGCCCGCCTATTTTCCGGCTTCGATTTTCGGCGGGCCCGCCCGAAGGCGGTTTGGGCCCGCGTCTTGTTTTAAGGAAACGGAACGATGAAGATTCGTAATTCGCTCCGCACCGCCAAGCTGCGGGAGAAGGGTTGCCGCACCGTGCGCCGTCGCGGGCGCATCTACGTGATCAACAAGCGGAACCCGCGTTTCAAGGCCCGCCAGGGCTGAGGAGAGCGCGGCCGGCTGCCTGAACGGGCGGGCCGGATAAGCTGACACAAAAGGCCGCGCCGCCGGACGACCCCGGCGGCGCGGCCTTTTTGTTGACCGCCGACAGAGCTTGCCCCATAGTCGGACGAAAGTGGTAATACCACTTCGCATGACGGCCCCGGATACAAGGGGTTGAGGGAGGTTCGATAGCCATGAAGATGCCAGATCCCGACAAGGACGTGATCGCCCGGCGCGCCGAGATCATCGACCGCTTGAGGACGCTCGTGCCTGCGCGCTGCGTCATCGCCGCCGAGGACGAGTTGCGCCCCTATGAGACGGACGGCCTGACCGCCTATCGCCAACTCCCCCTGATCGTGGTGCTGCCGGAGACGACGGAGCAGGTCTCCAAGGTGCTGGCTTACTGCCACTCGGAAGGCATCAAGGTGGTGCCGCGCGGTGCCGGCACGGGACTGTCGGGCGGCGCCCTGCCACTGGCCGACGCGATCACGCTCGGGCTTGGCAAGTTCAACCGCATTCTCGATGTCGACTTCGAGAACCGGGCGGTGCGCGCCCAGCCAGGCGTCACGAACCTTGGCATCACCAAGGCTGTGGAGCATGAAGGTTTCTATTACGCGCCCGACCCCTCCAGCCAGATCGCCTGTACCATCGGCGGCAACGTGGCGGAGAACTCCGGCGGCGTGCATTGCCTCAAGTACGGCGTCACGACCAACAACCTGCTGGGCCTGGAAATCGTCATGATGGACGGGACCGTGCTCAAGCTAGGCGGTGAGTATCTCGATTCGGAGGGCTATGACCTGATCGGTCTGCTGACAGGCTCGGAAGGCTTGCTGGGCGTCATCACCGAGGTGACCGTGCGCATCCTCAAGAAGCCGGAGACCGCGCGCGCCCTGCTGCTGGGTTTCGAGAGCAGCGAGGCGGCGGGCGACTGCGTGGGGCGCGTCATTTCCGCGGGCATCATTCCCGGCGGCATGGAGATGATGGACAAGCGCGCCATCCATGCCGTGGAGGACTTCGTGCACGCGGGCTATCCGCTCGATGTGGAGGCTCTTCTGATCGTCGAGCTGGACGGGCCCGAGACCGAGGTCGAGGAACTGATGGAGCGCGTCACCAAGATCGCCGAGGAGAGCGGGGCGGTCTACAACCGCGCTTCGGAAAGCGAGGAGCAGCGCCTGCGCTTCTGGGCCGGGCGCAAGAACGCCTTCCCGGCGGTCGGCCGCATCTCGCCGGACTACTACTGCATGGACGGCACGATCCCGCGCAGGGCGCTTCCCAAGGTGCTGGCGCGCATGTCCGAGCTGAGCCGCGAGTTCTCTCTGGACGTCGCCAACGTCTTTCACGCAGGCGATGGCAACCTGCATCCGCTGATCCTCTACGACGCCAACAAGGAGGGCGAGCTGGAGCGGGCTGAGGACCTGGGCAACGAGATTCTGAAGCTCTGCGTGGAGGTTGGCGGCGTCCTGACAGGCGAGCACGGCGTCGGGGTGGAAAAGCGCGACCTGATGGGCGCCATGTTCTCCGAGGAGGACTTGAAGCAGCAGCAGCGGGTCAAGTGCGCCTTCGATCCGGACGCGCTCTTGAACCCCGGTAAGGTCTTCCCGGTCCTGCACCGCTGCGCCGAATTGGGCCGCATGCACATCCACAAGGGCCAGGTGCCCTTCCCCGACCTGCCGCGCTTTTAAGGGAGGGGGCATGAGCGAGACCTTCCGACCCGAGACCGACAGCCAGGTCGCCGAGCTGCTCTCCTGGGCCTTGGCTGAGGAGATACCGCTGGAGGTGCGCGGCCGGGGCAGTAAGCTGGCCCTGGGCCGCCCGAGCCAGGCGGAGCGCACTCTCGACCTCTCCGGCCTCTCGGGGATCGTCTTCTACGAGCCTGAAGAGCTGGTCCTGAAGGCCCGCGCGGGCACGCCGCTGGCCGAGATCGAAGCCGCGCTCGCCGAGCAGAACCAGGAGCTCGCCTTCGAGCCGTCCGACCTGGGCCCGCTGCTGGGCGGGGAGGCGGCGCAGGGCTCCATCGGCGGTGTCATCGCCTGCAACCTTTCCGGCCCGCGCCGCATCAAGGCGGGTGCTGCACGCGACCATTTCCTGGGGGTGGAAGCCCTTTCGGGACGGGGCGAGGCTTTCAAGTCCGGCGGACGCGTGGTCAAGAACGTGACCGGCTACGACCTCTGCAAGCTGCTCGCCGGATCCTATGGCACGCTGGCGGTCACCACGGACATCGTGGTCAAGGTGCTGCCGCGTCCGGAGAAGACCCGGACCGTGCTTGTCTACGGCCTGGACGACGCCAAGGGCGTCGTCGCCATGACCCGGGCGCTGACCTCCTCTCACGAGGTGTCGGGCGCCGCTCACCTGCCGGCTGGCGTGGCGGCCCGTTCGGGCGTGCCGCGCGTCTCCGACGCGGGCGGTGCGGTCACGGCGATCCGGGTCGAAGGACCGGGCGGCTCGGTCGCCCACCGCTGCGCGGCGCTACGGGAGACGCTGGCCGATCTCGGCGAGACCGAGGAGCTGCACAGCCAGAACTCCGCGACCTTCTGGCGGGAGCTGCGCGACGTCCAGCCCTTCGTCGGCGAGGCTCGGGCGGTCTGGCGCATCTCCGTCGCGCCCAAAGCGGGGCCGCAGGTCGCAGCCGCCGTGGCGGCGATCGAGGGCGCCGGGCACTTCCTCGACTGGGGCGGCGGCCTGATCTGGGCGGCGCTGCCTGCCGAGGGCGACGGCGGCGCAGCGGTCTTGCGGAATGCGGTCAAGCAGGCGGGTGGCGGCCACGCGACCTTGGTGCGCGGGCCCGAGCCGCTGCGCGCGGGCGTTCCGGTGTTCCAGCCGCTGGACCCTGTGCAGGACGCGCTGACCCGCCGCGTGAAAGAGAGTTTCGACCCCAAAGCCATCCTCAACCCCGGCCGCATGATCGCCGGGGTCTAGGCATATCCGGGAGGGCGACGCCAGAAATGCAGACCAACTTCACCCTGGCCCAACTGGCCGATCCGGACATCGCGGAGGCGAACCAGATTCTCCGCAACTGCGTGCACTGCGGTTTCTGCACCGCGACCTGTCCGACCTACGTACTGCTGGGCGATGAACTCGACAGCCCGCGCGGACGCATCTACCTGATCAAGGACATGCTGGAGAAAGACAAGCCGGCGAACGAGGAGGTGGTGACCCACATCGACCGCTGCCTCACCTGCCTTTCCTGCATGACCACCTGTCCTTCTGGCGTCCACTACATGCACTTGGTGGATCAGGCCCGCGTGCACATCGAGGAGACCTATGAGCGTCCGGCGGCCGACCGTTGGATGCGCGAGCTTCTGGCCCTCGTGCTGCCCTATCCGGGCCGCTTCCGCCTGGCGCTGATTGGGGCCACGCTGGCGCGGCCCTTCGCGCGCTTCTTCCCCGGACGGATGGGCGCAATGCTGGGGTTGGCCCCGGCCCGGATCGCTGCGCCCTCGCATGTCGACAAACCCCAGGTCTTCAAGGCCGAGGGCGCGCGCAAGGCGCGGGTCGCCCTCCTCAGCGGTTGCGCGCAGCAAGTGCTGGAGCCGGGCATCAACGAGGCGACCGTGCGCTTGCTGACCCGCCACGGCGTCGAGGTGGTTGTCGCCAAGGGGGCGGGCTGTTGCGGCGCCTTGACCCACCACATGGGACAGGAAGAGAGCGCCCACAGCTTCGCCAAGAGCAACATCACCGCCTGGAGCCGCGAGCTGGAGGGAGAGGGCCTGGACGCCGTCATCATCAACGCCTCGGGCTGCGGCACGACGGTGAAGGACTATGGCTTCATGCTGCGGAACGACGCGGCCTGGGCGGACAAGGCGGCGCGCATCTCCGCCATCACCAAGGACGTGACGGAGTTCTTCCACGATCACGGCCTGATGGAGCCGGTGGTGGAGACGGGCCTCACCATCGCCTATCACTCGGCCTGCTCCATGCAGCACGGTCAGAAGATCACGGAGCCGCCGCGCGCCCTGCTGCGCAAGGCGGGCTTCACGGTGAAGGAGGTGCCGGAGGGGCACCTCTGTTGTGGCTCGGCGGGCACCTATAACATCATGCAGCCGGAGATCGCCCGGCAGCTGCGCGACCGGAAAGTGGCCAACATCGAGAGCACGGGGGCCGAAGCCATCGCCGCCGGGAATATCGGCTGCATCACGCAAATCGGCGGCGCGACGGGACTTCCCATCGTTCACTCAGTAGCGCTTCTCGACTGGGCGACTGGCGGCCCCTGTCCGAAGGAAATTGAGCCCCTGCTGCAAGGCAGGGCTGCGTCCGGCGGCGCTTTACAGGCCGCCGAATAGCGCCTTAACTCACCGCTGATCCGAGGGGATTGGCAGTGAGCGATCAGGATTCAGGCGCCAGCAAGAAACCGACACAGTTGAGCGAGGCGAGTGGCCTCGCCACGCTGATCCTGTCCGCCGGCATCCTGCTGGCCGGTAACGGGCTTCAGGTCACCATGGTCTCGGTCCGGGCCAACCTGGAAGGCTTTCCCTCCCTCTTCATCGGCGCGACTGGAACGGCCTACTACACGGGCTTCGCGGTTGCCTGTTTCCTGGCCCCGCGCCTGATTGCGCGCGCGGGGCACATCCGGGTCTTCGGGGCCATGGCGGCGCTGGCGGCCATTTCAACGCTCTGCATGGCCATTTGGGTCGAGCCGCTGCTCTGGCTTGTGGCGCGGGTTGCGACCGGCTTCGCCTTCGCCGGGTTATCCACGGTGATAGAAAGCTGGTTGAACGCCAGGGTCACGCGGGAGAACCGGGCGCGCGTCTTCAGCATCTACCGCGTGGTCGACCTGGGCGCTGTGACGGGGGCGCAGTTCCTGCTGCCGCTTTTCGGGGCGGGGGGCTTCGAGATCTTCGCCGTGGTCGCGGTCTTCTTCTGCATGGCGCTGATCCCGATTTCCTTGTCGCGCCAGGACTCACCGGCGCCGCCCAGCGACCTCAACCTCAATCCCCGGCGCATCTGGAAGCTCTCCCCCTTGGCTTGTGTCGGCTGTCTCACCATCGGGCTCACCAACGGCGCCTTTCGAATCATGGGGCCGGTCTACGCCACGGAATCCGGCCTGGCGGTCGAGCAGGTGGCGCTCTTCATCTCCGCAGGGATCGTCGGCGGCGCTGCGCTCCAGTATCCCTTCGGATGGCTTTCCGACCGCTTCGACCGGCGCAAGATCGTAATCGTGGCGACGGCGGGCGCGACCTTGGCGGGTCTGTTCCTGACCTTCCTGGGCGGCGAGCGGGCGGAGATGATGTATCTGGGCGCCTTCCTTTTCGGCGCGTTCGCGATCCCGCTCTATTCCCTGTCCGTGGCGCACGCCAACGACTTCGCCGGACCGGGCGACTACGTCGCGCTGTCAGCGACGCTCACGCTCTCCTTCGCGCTGGGTGCGGCCGTCGGGCCGGCGATCGCAGGGCAGGTGATCGCGCTCACCGATCCGCGCTACTTCTTCACCTACACATCGGTGCTGCACGGCAGCTTCATTCTCTTCGTGCTCTACCGCATGACCCGGCGCCGCTCGCCTGGCAGCGATCAGAAGGGAAAGTACACGCCGCTTCTGCGAACCTCGCCGATGCATATCCGGGTGTTCAAACGCCTGAAGGGGGAAGAGGGCGGAAACGGCGCGCCGGGGCGTTAACCGGCCCACAAACCGCTCAGCGCCAATCGCTGCGTTTCCAGGGCCCGTTCCCAGACGGCTTCCTTCCAATCGGCGGCGTCCTGGTAGAAGGCGGCGCGGATCTGCTGCTTGATCGCCTTGCCCTTTTCGCCCGCCGGATCGCCGTGCTGATGCAGCCAGTTGTCCGCGCGAAGGGCGAGCTTCACCTCCTCGGTCGGGATCGTCCCGTATTCCAGCGCCACGGCGGTCACCTCGCAGTGGGGCAGGGCCGCCTCGATAGCCGTCAGATTAACGCCGTGGAGAGGCACGGAGGCGGAGGTGCCGAGAAAGGGCGAGGTGATATCGCCGTCGTAGAAGGCTTCGGCACGGGCATGTCCGGGCCCGCCGGGCGCTGCCGCGCAGATGCGCTCCCCATGACCTCTCGGCCCCAGGCCGGTGTGATAGTCGATGAGCGCGACCCGCTTCGCCCCGCCGAGGTAGCCGGTCAGGATTCCGATCAGAGTCCGGTTCGACCAGGTTGCTTCGCGACCGCCATAGAACAGCCCATCCGGATGTTCGTACTGCCCGCCTGAAATCGCGCTTTGCAGCGCCAGCCGTCCATGCCGGTCGGCGTAGGCCATCAACTCGCGGTTCGTGGCCGCGATCACGGCGTCGTTCCACTCACGCGGGCAGAGAATGCCGTGAAGCTCTTCATATCCCCGGTTCCCGGGATAGGGCTCCTCCCCATGCCGCAAAAAGTTGCGGTTGAGGTCCACGTTGTCTTCGGTGACCCGGCGCAGCCAGGAGAAGCCATAGGGATTGATCGCGTGGATCTGAAGCAGCGCTGTCTTCTCCGGCAGTCCCGAAGCCTCGCCGCTTGCCAGGGTACCAAGCTGCACGCCGGAGCCACAGAAGCCCTCCGCGCCGTGTGTCGCCGACAGCGTCACCAGGACGGCCTCGGCGTCCTCCGGCCCATGCCAGACGGCATCGCAGGTCAGGGTCTCCTCCGCCATCCCCCTGGCGCGGTCGTTCACGAAGCTTTGATGCGCCCCGCCTTCGCGGCGGCTTGCCTCAAGGAAGCGCGCCCTGGCCTCCTCGTAGCTCGCTGAAAAGAAATTCTCCGGGTGGCTCATCCAGTCCTCGGCGCTACCTTAAAGTTCTGTCGGGCCGTGCCAGCGGTCCTTTGAAATGCCGACCAGGATGGGAGCATACTCGTCATATGAAACGCTTTCTATCGGTGCTGTTCCTTCTGGCGTTCCTCGCGGCGCCGGACGCACAGGGCGATCAAAAGGATCCCCGCCTGGACGGCCTCTTCGAGGAACTGCAGACCCTGGAGGATTCGCAAGTCGCGCAGGCCGTGGAGCTGCAGATCTGGCAGCTGTGGCTGCAGAGCCGCAACGCGGCGGTGAATCTTCTGATGCGCACGGGCATCAGCGCCATGGAGCGTGAGGACTATGCCGCCGCGCTGATTTCCTTCGACCGCATCACGGGCATGGAGCCAGATTTCGCGGAGGGCTGGAATAAGCGCGCGACGCTGCTCTATTACCTCGGGGACTACAGCGGCTCGCTCACCGATATCGACAAGACCCTCGCTTTGGAACCCCGGCATTTCGGAGCCTATTCCGGTCGCGGTCTGGTTTTCATGAAGCTGGAACGCTACGACCTTGCGCGCGAAGCCTTTGAGAAAGCGCTGGAGATCAACCCGCACTCCAATGGCGCCAAGCGCTATCTGGAAGAAGTCCTGCTGAAGCTTGAGAAGAACCGCATCTAGCCGCAAGCTAGCCAGCGCTGCGGCTCGCGCAGACCCGCCATTCGCACAAACCGGATAGTCTCGGCGCCGCCGTCCCGGTAAAAGGCTCCCCATGACAAGCCAAGACGGAACAGCTTTGAGCTGGCGCACGCCCCTGGTGGTCATCCTCTTTGCGGGGTTGATCCTCAGTTTCAACATGGGCATCCGCCAGACCTTCGGCCTCTTCATCGCCCCGATGAACGAGGATATCGGCATTTCCGTATCCTCCTTCTCTTTGGCGATCGCCTTTCAGAACCTTCTCTGGGGTCTCGTGACGCCCTTCGCCGCGGCCTTCGCGGACCGCTACGGGACCGGGCGTGTCCTTGTGGCGGGTTCTCTGTTCTATGGCGCCGGCATCGCCATGATGGTCTTGCTCCCCAACGCCTTCGGCGTGCACTTAGGCGCGGGTCTCCTCGTCGGTCTCGGCGTCGGAAGCTGCGGCTTTCCCATGGTGCTGGGCGCGGTCGCGCGCCTGACGCCCGAGAGCTACCGCTCGGCGGCGCTAGGCTTCGCCTCCGCCGGCGGCTCTGCGGGGCAGTTCGTGCTGCTGCCCGTGACCCAGGAACTGATCCTGGGTCTCGACTGGCAGGGCGCGCTTCTGGTGTTGATGGGGCTCGCCTTCCTGATCGTCCCGCTGGCCGCGGCCTTGACCGGCAAGGCCAGTACGGCGCAGGGCCCTGGTCCCGCGTCGCTCAAGGCCGCCGTTTCCGAGGCGGGGCTCAATCCCAGCTACCGTTTGCTGACCGTAGGTTTTTTCGTCTGCGGCTTTCACGTCGCCTTCGTCGCGACTCACCTGCCGGGCTACATCCTGAGCTGCAACCTGTCGGGCCGGGTCGGCGCGACGGCGCTGGGCCTCATCGGCTTCTTCAACATCATCGGCGGTCTCTCCGCCGGGCTCCTGGGCGGGAAGTTCAGCAAGAAGTATCTGCTTGCGGGCATCTACACCGGCCGGGCGATTGCCATTGCGCTCTTCATCCTGGGGCCGAAGGAGGAGTGGGCCGTCTTCACCTTCTCGGCCGTCTTCGGGCTCTTCTGGCTATCGACGATTCCTCTCACCAGCGGTCTAGTGGGGCAGATCTTCGGCGCGCGCTACATGGCCACGCTCTTCGGTCTTGTGATGCTGAGCCACCAGGTTGGCGCCTTCCTGGGCGCGTCCCTGGGCGGACTCTCCTATGACTTGCTCGGCAGCTACGAGCCGGTCTGGTGGTTCTCCGTGGCGCTCGGCCTTTTCTCCGCGGCGGTCCATCTGCCGATCCGCGAGCGGCCGTTGGAGCGCGAGCCCCTGCCTCAGGGGAGCTAACCCACCATGATCGACAGCAGGGAGCAGAAAAAGGGCGCCGGCTTCGCGCTGCTGGCCTTCTTCTTCTGGGGCGGCCTGACGCCGCTCTACTTCAAGGCCGTCTCCGGCGTGCCGCCCATCGAAACGCTCGCCAACCGGGTGATCTGGTCGCTGCTTCTGGTCGGCGTCCTGCTTTTCGCCATGAAGCGGGTGGCGGGCCTGCGTGCGGCGCTGGCCAGCCCGAAGGTCCTTCGCACCTTGCTGCTGGCCGCCTTCTTCGTGTCGCTGAACTGGTTTCTCTACATCTACGCCATCAACGCCTCCATGACGGTCGAGGCGGCGCTGGGCTACTACATCAATCCCTTGATCAACGTGATCCTGGGCATGGTCGTACTGCGCGAGCTCTTGAGCCGGGCGCAAGGTCTGGCGGTGCTGCTGGCCGCACTCGGCGTTGCGAACCTGACATGGCAACTGGGCGCGGTGCCCTGGGTGGGCTTGGCGCTGGCGCTCTCCTTCGGGATCTACGGCCTCATCCGCAAGACGGCGCCGCTGGCATCGCTGGAGGGGTTGTTCATGGAAACCCTGCTGCTGGCGCCCTTCGCCATCGGCCTGCTCGTCTACCTCCAGTTCTTCGGCGGTGGCCAGTCCATGAGCCTGGCCGATCCCGGTCTTTTCGGTCTCCTAATGCTGTCTGGCCCGGTCACGGCGCTGCCGCTCATCTGGTACGCCAGCGCGGCGCGGCGTCTGCGCTATTCGACGATCGGGCTGTTCCAGTATCTTGCGCCCACCTGCATCATGCTGACGGCTGTCTTTGTGTTCGGCGAGCCCTTCACCCAGGCCCATCTGGTGACCTTCGCCTGCATCTGGGCGGCGCTGGCGATCTACAGCTTCGACAGCCTGCTCACAGCGCGCCGTCTGCGCCGGGCGCAGTTCCTCGGAAAAGCCCCGGCCTAGGATTACTTCTCCACCCTCGCGATGCGCAGGATGTTGGTCGCACCTGGCGTGCCGAAGGGAACGCCGGCGGTGATCACCAGCTTGTCGCCGGGCTTGGCGAAGCCCTCCTCGGCGGAGACGCGGGCGGCCTTCTGCACCATCTCCGAGAAGGAGCGCACGTCGGCAGTGTGCACGCAGTGCAGGCCCCAGGCGATCGCCAGACGGCGTGCCGTCGGCAGGCTTGAGGTGATGGTCAGGATCGGCACGCTCGGACGCTCCCGGCCTGAGCGCAGGGCCGTCGAGCCGGAGGTCGTGTAACAGACGATGGCCGAGGCGCCGATGGTGAAGGCCACTTGGCTGGCCGCGTTGGAGATGGCGTCGGGCGCGGTCGCTTCCGGCTCTGGGTGCAGCGCGTCGATGATCTTGCGGTAGAAGCGGGAGGTCTCCGTGCGCTGGATGATCCGGTCCATCATCTCCACCGCGAGTACCGGGTAGTCGCCCGCCGCGCTTTCGGCGGAGAGCATCACGGCATCGGCGCCATCGTAGACCGCCGTCGCCACGTCCGAAGCCTCGGCCCGCGTCGGGGCGGGCGCGTGCACCATGGAGTCCAGCATCTGCGTTGCCACCACCACCGGCTTTCCGGCGAGCCGGCAGGCCTCGATGATCTCCTTCTGGCGGCTCGGCACGTCTTCGGGCGGCAGCTCCACGCCCAGATCGCCGCGCGCCACCATGACGGCGTCCGCGATCTCCACCAGTTCCTGCAGGCGGTCGATGGCCTGCGGCTTTTCGATCTTGATCAGGATGGGCGCGCGGCCCGCCACGAGCCGACGCGCCTCGGCCACGTCCTCCGGACGCTGCACGAAGGACAGGGCGATCCAGTCGACACCAGCGTCCAGCGCGAACTTCAGGTCCTTGCGGTCCTTGGCCGTGATCGGGCTGATCGGCATGACCACGCCCGGCACGTTGACGCCCTTGTTGTTGGATAGCGGGCCGCCGGTGATGACCTTCGCATCGGCATAGCCCTCGCCGCACTTGACCACCTCCAGCCGGATATTGCCGTCATCCAGCAGGATCGGCGCGCCGGGGCTGAGCGCTGCGAAGATCTCCTTGTGTGGCAGCGGCAATAGCTCGGCACTGCCTTCCTTGGCCTTCAGGTCGAGCCGCAGCGTCTTGCCTTTGGTCAGGGTTACCTTGCCGCCCTCGAACTTTCCGACGCGGAGCTTTGGTCCCTGCAGGTCGGCCAGAATGGAGGTGGGCCGGTCCAGTTCCTTCTCCAGCGTGCGGATCGTGTCGATGCGGGCCTTGTGATCCTCGTGGCTGCCGTGACTGAAGTTCATGCGGAAGACATCGGCCCCTGCTTGCATCAGGGCCTTGATGGTCTTCTTGTCGGTGGAGGCCGGACCGAGGGTCGCTACGATCTTAGCCTTGCGGTTGCGCCTCATGGTGGCAGGAACTCCCTATTCGCGGCGATGGACGGACGGGTGCGTCCGCCCTTTTGTAGCGCGGCTTAGGTGACAGGTAAAATCAGGATGGCGCGGAAGTCGTTCACGTTGGTCAGCGTCGGGCCGGTCACCACCAGATCGCCGAGCGCCTCGAAGAAGCCGTAGCCGTCGTTGTCGGCGAGTCGGGCCTTGGCGCTCACGCCCTTGGCCTCGGCGCGTTGCAGGCTGTCGGGTGAGAGCAGGGCGCCCGCATTGTCCTCGCTGCCGTCGATGCCGTCGGTGTCGCAGGCAATGGCGTGGATGCCGGGCGCGCCCTTGAGGGCGACGCAGAGCGCCAGCAGGAACTCGGCGTTGCGCCCGCCGCGTCCCTGACCGCGCAGCGTGACCGTTGTCTCGCCACCCGAGAGCAGGACGCAAGGCGCGGGCGCGGGCTGTCCGTGTCGCGCTGCCTGCTGGGCCATGGCGGCCATGACGCGCGCGACCTCGCGGGCCTCGCCTTCGATCGCATCGCCTAGTATCAAGGGTGTCACGCCCGACTCGCGCGCCAGCTCCGCTGCGGCTTCCAGGCTGGTTTGCGGCGCGGCGATCATGCGCACTTCGGATCGCGCGAGCTGGGCGTCCTCCGGCTTGGGAGTTTCAGAGCCGGGCTTTTCGAGATGCCGGGCGACCGCTTCGGGAGGCTCGATCCCATACTTCTCCAGCACCGCGCGGGCGTCTTCCAGGGTGGTGGGATCGCCGACCGTGGGGCCCGAGGCGATGGTCGCAGGATCGTCGCCCGGCACGTCGGAGATCAGGAGGCTGACACAGCGCGCGGGGTGCGCGGCGGCGGCGAGCCGCCCGCCCTTGATGGCCGAGAGGTGCTTGCGCAGGCAGTTCATCTCACCGATGTCCGCGCCCGAGCGCAGCAGGGCCTTGTTGACCGCCTGCTTGTCCGCCAGCGTCAAGCCCTCGGCGGGCAGGGAGAGCAGCGAGGAGCCGCCCCCTGATATCAGGCAGAGCAGCAGGTCGTCCTCGCCGAGCCCCCGGGCCAGGTCCAGGATGCGCTCGGCCGCCTTCAAACCGGCGTCGTCGGGGATGGGGTGCGCGGCCTCCACCACCTCGATCTTATCGCAGGGCACGGCGTGACCGTAACGGGTGACGACCAAGCCTTCGAGGGGCCCGTCCCAGGCTTGCTCGACGGCGCGCGCCATGGCCGCCGCCGCTTTGCCCGCGCCGACCACCAGCGTGCGGCCCTTGGGCGCTTCCGGCAGGTGCGGCGGCAGGGCGACGGCCGGATCGGCCGCTGCCAGGGCGGCGTCGAACAAGTTGCGCAGAAAGGCGTTCGCCTGCGTGGTGTCCAGGGTCATCGGCTAGGCTCCTCCCGGATCAAGAGGCTAGCCGCGAAGGCCACGGCGAGAAAGGCCGGAAGCACGGAAAAGGCGATCAGGTAGGCTTCCGGGTCGTAGATGCGCGCCCCCGCGGCCATCTCTCCGGACCAGTTCAGATCGAGCAGCCAGCCGATCAGGGGCTGGAAGAGCGCGCCGGTTGCCGTCACGGCGGCGTTCACGAAGGCATAGGCGGCACCGGTGACTGAGATGGGGTTGGAGACGCGGGCCAGCGCGAAGCCCGTCACCATGGCGCCCAGATTGAACCCGATCACCGCCATCAGCGGCAGGATCAGGGCGGGCGGCAAGGGCAGATAGAAAAGCGCGATCATGCCCAGCAACCCGAGCAGCATCGCCGCCTGCATCAGACGCTTGGGGCGACCGAAGCGGTCGCTGGCCCAGCCCGCCGCGGGAGAGCCGAGCGCCCAGCCGAGGAACATGACCGAGGTGATGCCCGCCGCTTCCGTGCGCGCAAGGCCATGGCTCTGCATCAACCAGGCCACGCCCCAGAGACCGGCCATCGAGAGCATCGGCGCCGTCATGGCCGCCGAGCAGAGCGCCAGGAGCCAGTTCTGACGGTTGGTGACGACGCGCTTCAGCCCGGCGAAGGGGGATTCCTGGCGGCTCGCTTCATCCTCTTCAATCCCGGCCGGGCGGTCGCGCACGATCAGCCAGACCAGCAGCGCCAGCAGCAGGGCGACACCGCCCAGCAGCAGGAGCGTGTCGCGCCATCCCGAGCCTTCCACCACTGCGGCCAGCGGCGCTTGCCCCAGAAAGCCGCCCGCCATGCCGAAGGTCATGGTGAGGCCGGAGAGCAGGGCGAAGCGGCGGGCGGGGAACCAGTTGGTCGCGAGCTTCAGAGAGCCGACATAGCCGAAAGCGACGCCGAGTCCGATCATCAAGCGGGCGAGGTAGGCCGTCTCAATGGCCTCGGCTTGAGCGAACAGCACGCTGCCCCCGCAGGCCAGCAGCAGCGCAGGCGCGAGGAGGCGGCGGGGCCCATAGCGGTCGATCATCATGCCGATGGGAATCTGCATCCCGGCGTAGATGTAGAAATAGAAGGCCGAGAGATTGCCAAGTACGGCGCCGCCCACAGCGAGGTCGGCCATCAGCGAATCGATCATTACCGACGGGGAGACCCGCTGCACAAAGGCATAGGTGAAGGTGAGCGCGGCGAGGAGCCAGACCAGCCAAGGCCGCCAGTCTGGAGAGGGGCGCGCTTGAAGGGTCATGGTCTAAAGGTCACCACTCTCGGACGAGGGTCAGATTGCGAGGCGAGACGGCGGTAGGTCCTCTTCGCCGTCCTCTCCGGCGCTGTAGAGCGCCAGGATGGTCAGCAGGTGATCGGCCATGGCCTGTTCGGCGGCCTTGGGGTCTCCCGCCGAGATGCCCTGCCAGATCGCTCGGTGATGCTCCAGGAAGCGCGCGTCGTCTTCGGGCGTGGCGGAGAGCGTGAAGCGGTGGAAGGCGAGCATTTCCTCCGCCCGCCGCCTTGGCGACGGCCATGTGAAAGGCGGAGTCGTCCTCCGCCTTGAAGCGGACCGGACGGTCCGGATCGGTCATGAGGTAGAGAGCCGCGCGAATCGCGTCCAGGTCCTTCTCCGAGGCACGCGTGGCCGCCCGTCCGGCAGCCCAGCACTCGAGGTGGGCGCGCAGTTCCATGAGGTCGCGCAGGTTCTTGGTGTTGGCCTGGATCAGCTGGGTCAGGGCGCTGTCGAGCGCTTCGGCGGAGGCGATGACGCGGGTCCCGCCGCCCTGAACCGCCGTGACGAGACCGTGGGCCTTCAACTGTTGCAGGGCGGCGCGCACCGAAACGCGCGAGACGCCCATCATGTCAGCCAGTTGGCGTTCGCCCGGCAGGCGCTCGCCCGGCGCCAGCGTGCCGCCCGCGATTAGCCGCTTCAGCTCCTCGGCCACGCGATCGGCCACGCGCTCGCGCTCGATCGTGGAGAAACGGGGGTCCTTGTCGTTCACCCTCTTTTTCGCTTTCTGTGATTGGTCTCATCCAAGTGGTAACACCAATTTACAGGAAGCGGCAACGGGTGCCTAGTGCTCTTGGCTTAGCGCGCGCGATCAGAAAAGAGGGCCGCCCACCTCTTGGTGAACGGCCCCTATGCGAGTGCCCTGCGCAACAGAGAGGCTTCGCCAGTCTCTTTAGTCGAAGGCCTCTTCCCAGCTGCCCTGGGTGGAGGCTTTCGAGTATTCGGTTGCTCTGTTCTCGAAGAAGTTGGTGTGTTCCACGCCGTTCAGGATCGCGTCCAGCCAGGGCAGGGGATTCTTCTCGACATGGTACATGGCGTTGAGGCCCAACTGGCCGAGGCGCCGGTCGGCGATGTAGCGGATGTAGCGCTTCACTTCCTCGGCGGTCAGGCCTTCGATCTCCCCGGCTTCGAAGGCGAGGTCGATGAAGGCGTCCTCGTGGGTGACGATGGTGTCGCAGGCCTTGTAGAGATCGCGCTCCAGCTCCTCGGTCCAGATCTCCGGATTCTCCTGCATGAAGGTGCGGAACAGGCGGATGATCGAATGGGTGTGCAGCGTCTCGTCGCGCACCGACCAGGACACGATCTGCCCCATGCCCTTCATCTTGTTGTGGCGTGGGAAGTTCATCAGAATCGCAAAGGACGCGAAGAGCTGCAGGCCCTCGGTGAAGGCGCCGAACACGGCCATGGTCTTGGCGATGTCTTCCTTGGTGTCGACCCCGAACTCCTGCATGTAGTCGTACTTGTCCTTCATCTCCTTGTACTTGAGGAAGGCGGAGTACTCGGCCTCGGGCATGCCGATGGTGTCCAGCAGGTGGGAGTAGGCGGCGATATGCACCGTCTCGATGTTGGAGAAGGCGGCCAGCATCATCTGCACTTCCGTGGGTTTGAAGACCCGCGAATAGTGCCGCATGTAGCAGTTGTTCACCTCGACGTCCGACTGGGTGAAGAAGCGGAAGATCTGGGTCAGCAGGCTGCGCTCCGCGACGGTCAGGCTGTGCTGCCAGTCCTTCACGTCGTCGGCCAGCGGCACTTCTTCGGGCAGCCAGTGGATGCGCTGCTGCGTCAGCCAGGCCTCGTAGGCCCAGGGATAGTTGAATGGCTTGTAGATCGGATCGGCGTCAAGCAGGGACATGTCCCGTTTTTCTCCCTCATTCTTAAGTCCGGCGCACTTGGCCCAGGCCGGAACTTCGCTCTGCGTTCTTTTCGGTTTGGTCGTGGGCGGCGCCCTGCCGCCGCCCCCGTTTTCTGGAGCGGCTTTTTGTCCCGCTCCTTATTTGGTCGGGAACGGCGCCCTGCCGCCGTCCCCGTGAGAGCCTACTCCCGGCCTACTGGCAGGAGAGGCATTCCTCGTAGTCCGTCGAGCTGCCGCCGGAGGGCTGTTCGCCCGCGTTGACCTTGCCCAGAAGCGGAAGGGCCTTGGCCTCGACACTGCGGTCGCCCATGGAGGTCTCGGCCCGCTGGATGGAGCGCGAGCGGCAGTAGTAGAGGCTCTTCACGCCCTTCTTCCAGGCCTGGAAGTGGATCTGGTGAAGGTCGCGTTTGTGCACGTTGGCCGGCAGGAAGATGTTGAGCGACTGTGCCTGACAGACGAAGGGCGCGCGGTCCGCGGCCAGTTCGATCAGCCAGCGCTGGTCCAGCTCGAAGGCGGTCTTGAAGCAGTCCTTCTCGTCTTGGTCCAGGAAGTCCAGGTGCTGCACCGAGCCTTCGTTGATGGTGATGGAACTCCAGGTCTCCTCGTCGTTCCTGCCCTTTTCTTCCAGCAGGCTTTCCAGGTGCTTGTTGCGCACGGCGAAGGAGCCCGAGAGGGTCTTGTGAGTATAGGCGTTGGCTGCGGTCGGCTCGATGCCGGGAGAGGCGCCGCCGCAGATGATCGAGATGGAGGCGGTGGGTGCAATGGCCATCTTGTTGGAGAAGCGCTCCATGATGCCGAACTCGGCGGCGTCGGGGCAGGGGCCGCGCTCTTCGGCCAGCGTGCGGCTGGCGGCATTGGCCTCCTCGCGGATCTTCTTGAAGATCTTCATGTTCCAGACCTTCGACATCACGCCTTCCAGCGGGATGCGGCGCTTCTGCAGGAAAGAGTGAAAACCCATGACGCCGAGCCCGACCGAGCGTTCGCGCATGGCGGAGTAGCGGGCCCGCTCCATGGAATCGGGCGCGTTGGCGATGTAGTCGCTCAGCACGTTGTCGAGGAAGCGCATGATGTCCTCGATGAAGCCCTCCTCGTTCTCCCACTCCTCATAGGTCTCTAGGTTGAGAGAGGAGAGGCAGCAGACGGCGGTCCGCTCCTTGCCGAGATGATCCATGCCGGTCGGCAGCGTGATCTCGCTGCAGAGGTTCGACATCTTCACGCTCAGACCGGCCAGCTTGTGGTGTTCGGGTATCTGCCGGTTCACGTGATCGCCATAGATGATGTAGGGCTCGCCCGTCTCGATCCGCGCGGTCAGGAGGCGGACCCAGAGCGAGCGCGCGGAGACCTTGCGCACAACGTGGTTGTCGTGCGGGCTGAGCAGCGCCCATTCGGCGTCCTGCTCGACGGCGCGCATGAAGGCGTCGGAGATGACCACGCCATGATGCAGGTTGAGCGCCTTGCGGTTCGGGTCGCCGCCGGTCGGGCGGCGCATCTCGATGAACTCGTCGATCTCCGGATGGGAAATCGGCATGTAGCAGGCCGCCGAGCCGCGGCGGAGCGAGCCCTGAGAGATCGCCAGCGTCAGGGAATCCATCACGCGGATGAAGGGGATCACGCCGGAGGTCTTGCCGTTCTTGCCGACCTTCTCGCCGATGGAGCGCAGGTTGCCCCAATAGCTGCCGATGCCGCCCCCGCGCGCGGCGAGCCAGACGTTCTCGTTCCACAGCCCAACGATGCCGTCCAGCGAATCACCGGCTTCGTTCAGGAAGCAGGAGATCGGCAGGCCGCGCTTGGTGCCGCCGTTGGAAAGCACCGGCGTCGCCGGCATGTACCACAGCTTGGAGATGTAATCGTAGAGGCGCTGGCCATGGGCGCTGTCGTCGGCGTAGTGCGCCGCGACCCGGGCGAAGAGGTCCTGATAAGACTCGCCGGGCATCAGGTAACGGTCGGTCAGCGTCGCCTTGCCGAAGGGGGTCAGCAGATCGTCCCGGCTCCGGTCCATGCGGATCTCGACGCCACGGTCGTTCTGAAAGACATCGCGGATCCGCTCGTCCCGGAACAGGTCGTCGTCATCCTTGCCGCCGCTCTTCGCGTCAGCGCCCCCGGATGCCGTCTTCCGGCCTTCGGCGACCGGCCCTGTGGATTTCTTCGCCTGAGGCGCTTTGCCGTGATCGTCCTTGGCCGCACGGCGACGCGCCTCAGCAACGTCCTTTTCCACAGGATCGTCGGCTCCTTCGAACCCGTCGCTCTGGCGGAAAACAGCAGGATTGTCCATTCCTTACCTCCCCCTCATCCACATCTGTGGAATGGATGGTTTGTGCACAACATCTAGTTCGCCCAAACCAAATCGGCCCTAAATGTAGCGGATGTAACGCTTTTCTGTCGATATGAACATAACAAGAACATGCGTTTTTCCGCAAGGCGGCTTTTGTGGAGAGGGGCTCTGGGCTAGCATTTTCGGCCATGTGCGGGCGTTTCATCCTGACCACGCCGATCGAGGCCCTGGCGGAAATCTTCGGATTTTCCGAAAGGCCCAATCTTGCCCCGCGCCACAACATCGCGCCGACTCAGTTGGTCGCCGCCGTGCGCAGCGGCGAGGACGGCGCGCGCCATCTCGCTGTCCTGCATTGGGGATTGGTGCCCTTCTGGGCGAAGGACAGTTCGATCGGCTCCAGGATGATCAATGCGCGGGGCGAAAGCGTGGCCGAGAAGCCCGCCTTCCGGGCGGCGTTCAGGCACCGGCGCTGTCTCATTCCCGCCAATGGTTTCTATGAGTGGAAGAAGGCCCCGGACGGCGGCAAGCAACCCTATTTGATCCGCCGGCCCTCGGGCGAGCCTTTCGCCTTTGCCGGGTTATGGGAATCCTGGGA